>JAFTAG010000286.1 GCA_017458655.1 Ruminiclostridium sp.
AAGCACAGTGAACCGCAGCAGACGCTTCCGGCGTCTGAAAATAAGCTCGAGCAGCTTCGCAAACACACCGACCGTCAGCGAAAGGTGCATTCCCGACACAGCTGTCATGTGCGCAAGCCCGCTTCTCGTCACAGCGCCGGACAGTTCCCCGCGCATAAGGCTCTTGTCGCCGAAGAACATCGCGAGCAGCAGCGCCCGTTCGTCCCCGCGGAGCGTTTCACGCACCCCGGAGCGAAGATACTCCGAAAACCCGTTTATGGCGCGGTAAATGCCGAGGCCGGTATGCTCGCCGCGCGGATAGACATTCAGTGCCCGTGCACGGACAAAAATACCGCGCGAGAAATCATAGTCCGTGCCGTAACGGGCGGTCTTCACCGGCTCGGAGAATTCCGCGGTGACATCGACGATATCCCCGCTCCTGTAACCCCTGTTGAGCGTGTAGAGCGAATACCGCAGCCTTGTGCCGTCCGTTTCGCCTTCGAGCGTCAGGCGCACCTTGTCGCCGACGGGTTCCCCGACCGAGAGAACAGTCGCGGTCATTGAGCGTATCTCGCCGTAAAGCTTTGCACACGGGTCGATGAACACAGTCCGGTATATCCCGAAAACAAGAAAAGCCGCGGCCGCCGCAGTGAGCAGAAAGACCACGCTTTTGCGCTTTATGAAATGTGATACCGCAGCCGCGGTGATAAGTGCAGCGAATATCACGAATGATACCGTGCTGTCAAGATAAGAAGCGACGAAGAAACCGACAAAGAGTGCTGCGCCTACGACTGCAAGCCTGCACTTTGTCATTTTCGTCACCGCCTACCTGTATTTCGTTATAACCATCCGGTAAAAGATATCCCTCCGTGGGGCCGTAGCTCACGGAGGGACTGTCGAATGCAACATCACGCTGCTGGTTGCGGTGCAGGGATTTGAACCCCGGAAATGCCTGAGTCAGAGTCAGGTGCCTTACCGCTTGGCTACACCGCAATATAAAATCACTCGGTTTATATATATTATCACAAAAATCCGCACTTGTCAATAGCTTTTTGCAATTTTTTTGAAAATTTGTAAAAAACGGTTGTAAATCCACAGATTTTGTGTTACAATAAATTTTATGATTACTCATTTAACTCACCGACAGGCGGTATAAGCATATTGTTTTCTCTCCCCCTCCTGCGGGGGAGAGAAAACGGCTGTTCTGCCGCTTGTAATCGGTATGTTGAGTTATCCGGGAGATCATAATAAGTTTTAGTATTGCCGCATTAAGGCACAAAACAATAAATAAAAATGATTTGGTCAAGCGGAACGCTTGCGTCGGGTCCTTAGGGCCGACGTAAGGCCCTAAGCGGGTGCGGGCCGGGCCCGCAGTCTGTGCGACACTCAGGGAGGCAAAGACAAAATGAGCAAATACGACACTTACGAAAGCCCTTTCTGCACACGCTACGCGAGCGAGGAGATGCAGTATGTATTCTCGGCGCAGAAGAAATTTTCCACTTTCCGCAGATTGTGGACTGCGCTCGCACGCGCGGAAATGAAGCTCGGGCTCGATATCACCGAGGAGCAGGTCGCGGAGCTTGAAGCGAACATCGACAACATCGACTTTGCCGCAGCGGAAGCCCGCGAGAAGGAAGTCCGCCACGACGTGATGTCGCACGTTTACGCTTACGGGCTGGTCTGCCCGAAAGCAAAGGGAATCATCCACCTCGGCGCGACCTCATGCTATGTGGGTGACAATACCGACATCATCGTTATGCGGGACGCGCTTAACATCATTAAACGCAAACTTGTGAACGTTATCGCTAATCTCGCTGATTTCGCGGGGAAATACAAGGATATGCCCTGCCTCGCATATACGCACCTGCAGCCCGCCCAGCTCACCACCGTGGGCAAGCGCGCCACCCTCTGGATGCAGGAGCTGCTTATGGATCTCGAGGAGATAGAGTACCGTATGAGCAATCTTAAGCTGCTCGGGCAGAAGGGCACCACCGGTACGCAGGCGAGCTTTGTGGAGCTTTTCGACGGCGACGGCGGGAAAATTAAGAAGCTCGAACAGATGATAGCCGAGGAAATGGGCTTTGAGAAGTGCTTCGCGGTGAGCGGCCAGACCTACCCCCGCAAGCTCGACTATCAGGTAGTGTCGGCGCTGTCGGGACTTGCCGAGAGCTGCTCGAAGTTCAGCTACGATATCAGACTGCTCCAGAACTTCAAGGAAATGGAGGAGCCGTTCGAGAAAAATCAGATAGGCTCGTCGGCAATGGCCTACAAGCGCAACCCCATGCGTTCCGAACGTATCACGGCACTCTCACGCTACCTTATGATAGATGTGCTCAACCCCGCCTTCACCGCGGGAACACAGTGGTTCGAGCGCACACTCGACGACAGCGCGAACAAGCGTATCGCAGTGGCAGAGGCTTTCCTCGCGGCAGATGCTATCCTCAATATAATGCTCAACGTCACGAGCGGGCTTGTGGTTTACGACAAGGTGGTAAGACAGCGCGTGATGCGGGAGCTCCCCTTTATGGCGACCGAGAATATAATAATGGACGCGGTAAAGAAGGGCGGCGACCGTCAGGAACTCCACGAGCACATCCGTCAGCACAGTATGGCCGCGGGCAGGATAGTAAAGGAAGAGGGCGGCGAGAACGACCTCGTTGACCGCATAGCGGCAGACCCGATATTCGGTGTCACAAAGGACGAGATAATGGCAACGCTTAAGCCCGAGCACTTCACCGGCCGCGCTCCCGAGCAGGTCGCGGAGTTCCTCGCCGAGTGCGTGAAGCCCGTACTCGACGCGAACAAAGACATTTTAGGCGAAAAAGCGGAATTATCTGTCTGATATTTGCAGCCTTCTCCCCCGCCGGAGGCGGGGGAGAAGGCAAATTTACCGCCAAATTGCACATTTACGGGGCAAAAGTATGCGCCGTAAAGTGCAAAATGACGGTTTGCGGAAAATATTGACAAAAAAGTATTGACTTATCGGGAAAATTCATCTATAATATATAGGTATTGCAAAATTTGCATAAAAAGAAACGGAGTGAAACTAAAAATTGAAGCAGGTCAAAAAACCGGTGTTTTTCATTGTGTTTATCCTCATCGCGGTGTTCACATACTTCGCGATAATGGGCTTCAGCACCTACTACGGTGATATCAAGACCACCCATATCCGCGGTGTAGCGGATATCCGCTGGGGTATAGATATCCGCGGAGGCGTTGACGTTACATTCACACCCTCGGAAGATGCCGTAAATGTCACAAATGATGACCTCGACGGAGCCCGTTCGATCATCGAAACGCGTATGGTCGAGAAAAACATCACAGACTACGAAATTTATGTCGATCAGAACAGCAAAAGAATAATCTGCCGCTTCCCGTGGCAGTCCGACGACAGCAGCTTCGACCCCGAACAGGCGGTCAAGGAGCTCGGCGAGACCGCTATGCTCACATTCAGAAAGGGCTACAGCGGCGACCTTTCGGGCGACCAGACCTACGAGGATCTCGAGCTCGTGCTCACAGGCTCCGATGTGGCAAAGGCGGAGGCTAAATACTACACCCCGCAGAATGAGGAACATCAGTGGGTCGTTGATCTTACCCTCAACGACAGCGGTAAGGAATCGTTCAAGAATGCGACCGCAGAGGCTTCTCCCAACCACGACCGCATCTCTATCTGGATGGACGATATCGAGATATCCGCGCCTACCGTAAACGAAACTATCGCAGACGGTAAGGCTATCATCTCGGGAAGCTTCGAAACAGCCGATGACGCAAAGGCGCTCGCCGATAAGATAAACGGCGGCTCCCTGCCCTTCAAGCTCGTTACCGACAGCTTCAGCACCATTTCGCCTACTCTCGGTATGGGCGCCCGTGACGCTATGGGGCTTGCCGGCATCATCGCGTTCGGCCTTATCGCGCTGCTGATGATATTTATGTATCGTCTGCCCGGCGTTATGGCTGTTATCTCGCTTGCGGGTCAGGTAGCGGGTACATTCGCGGCTATCACGGGCTTCTTCGCCTTTAACGACAGCTTCACGATGACCATTCCCGGTATCGCGGGTATAATCCTCGCCGTAGGTATGGGCGTTGACGCGAACGTTATCACGAATGAGCGTATCAAGGAAGAGCTTTCCGCCGGCAAGACGATAGACGGTTCGCTGTATATCGGCTTCAAGCGCGCATTCTCCGCTATATTCGACGGCAACATCACAATGCTCATCATCGCGGTCATATTAATGGGCGCGTTCGGAACTCCCGACAGCTGGTGCTCGATCATACTCTCGCCGATATTCACATGGTTCGGCGTATCGACGGCCGGCTCTATCTACGCGTTCGGCTATACTCTCGCGGTCGGCGTTGTGCTGAACTTCCTGTTCGGTATCCTCACCACGAGACTTATGACGATGTCGCTGTCGAGATTCAAGGTGTTCAGAAATCCCGCTTTCTACGGCGGCAGAAAAAAGGCTGTGGGAGGTGCTGAGAAATGAATCAGGGCAAATACGACTTCCTCAAAAACAAGAAGATATTCTTCATAATCCCGCTCGTTATAGCGGTCGCCACGATAATCACGGCTCTGATCATCGGTGTTCCCGTAGATATCGAGTTCAAGGGCGGTACCCTGCTGACATACAGCTACTCGGGCACTATCGACGTGAACGCGGTGAAATCCGCTGTCGAGGAGATGCAGCTCGGTACGGTGGGCGTTTCCACCGGCTCGGCGTTCGGCTCCGACCTTGAGACCGTCAAGATATCGTTCGCTTCCGACGAGGGACTTACCGCCGAGGTGCAGGAGCAGGTGACCTCCAAGCTCAAGGAGACCTTCGCCGACAACGCTCTCGACCTCGTGAACTCGCAGGACGTCAAGCCCAGCGCAGGCTTCTCGTTCTTCCTCAAATGCTTCGTAGCTGTAATGTTCTCGTTCCTGCTGCTCATCATCTATATCGCGGTCAGATTCAAGAACATCGGCGGCTGGTCGGCAGGCGCGTTCGCTCTTGTGGCGCTCGCAAACGACGTATTTATGGTATTCGCGACATTCGTATTTATGAGACTTCCCATAGACGCGAACTTTATGGCGGTCATTCTGACTATCCTCGGTTACTCGATAAACAACACGATAGTGCTCTACGACCGTGTTCGTGAGAACCGCAAGCTCTACGGCAAGAAGATCACGATAAACGAGCTCGTGAACGGCAGTATCAACCAGTCGCTCACACGTTCGATAAAGACCACGATAACCACCGCGGTCGCAGTTCTCTCGATGTGCGTAGTCGCATGGCTCTGCGGTATCGAGTCTATCGTAAGCTTCGTATTCCCGATGTTTGTGGGACTTATTGCGGGCGCTTACTCGTCGATATTCATTGCGGGCCCCGCATGGACAGTGTGGAAGAATGCCCACCCCGAGAAAAAGAAGGCAGCATAAGACTTACAATGACCTTCAAAATCCCGTGCCGCGCGTCGGTGCGGGATTTTTTCCAAAACGACAAATGTTTTGAAAAAATCTGTTGACTTGTCTTTGAATATGTGGTATAATTTACGTAGATGTATTTCATCGTTATTTTTTGAAAGGAGAGATATTATCAATGTTCACCAAAAGATCTATCCCCGTATTTATCCTGCTGTCCATTGTCACCTGCGGTATCTACCTGCTCGTATGGTACTGGCAGACTATGAGTGAGCTCTACAGAGCCGGCGGAAAGAGCTTGGGAAACCTCGAACCCGTGGTTCAGTTCATTCTTCTGTTCTTCTATGTCGGCGGCGTATTCTTTGCGCTCAACGCCGATGACAATCTCAACGCGGTAAGAGAGCAGAGAGGCCTCCCGAGACAGGACAACAAGGTGCTTTACCTTGTGCTCGAGATCCTCGGCTTCGGTCTTATCACCTGCGCTCTCGTGCAGAACGAAATGAACAAGCTCGCCGAATAATTACTGCGAAAAAAGGACTGCCGACAGACAGTCCTTTTTGTTTTACGTTCCCCGGAAACTCACCACGAGGGAATAATTCACAATTGTGGTGTCGCTTCGCTACTTATTTAAATCGCGGCGAAGCCGCACCACAACTGTTCACTGTTCACTGTACACTGTTCACTGTTTACCGTTCACTGTTTACTCTTCACCGTTCATTATTTCCTCAGATAGTGAATAGTGAGGAGTTGTGGCTGTGCTGCGCGTTTATATATGAAAACACCCCCGCGTCGGCAGGGGTGCGGTGCGATATCAGCACATTCTTTCGGCGAGCTTTGTGCCGCCTATAAGGTGGAAATGCAGATGCTTCACGCTCTGGCAGCCGTTCTCGCCTATATTGGTGATAAGACGGTAACCGCTTTCGAGGTGGAATTCCGCCGCGAGACGCTTCGCAACGAGCATTATATCTCCCACGACCGGCGCGGAAGCCTCGTCCAGCGCGTCAACGCTCTCATAATGCTCCTTCGGGATAATAAGTATGTGGACGGGCGCCTGCGGGTTGATATCCTTGAAGGCGAGTATCTTCTCGTCCTCATACACCTTTGTCGAGGGGATCTCCCCCGCGATTATCTTACAGAATAAGCAGTCGTTCATTTCGGTTTTCTCCTTTTCGGGTATATTATTCGAGCTCCGAGATTATCTTTATGAAGCTCTCGGCGTCGTTGAAATCTTTATAGACGGACGCAAAGCGTATGTATGCGACATGGTCGGTCTTTTTGAGCTTTTCGAGCACCATATCGCCTATCTGCGCGGAGGAGACCTCTTTTTGCAGATTGTTTTTGAGCTCCGACTCTATCTCATCGACCATATTCTCGATCTCCTCGTAATTCACGGGGCGCTTTATCGTTGCGCGTCTGATACGCTCGGCGAGCTTTACGGAGTCGAACGGCTCTATCGAGTGATCCTTCTTGACCACCATAAGCGGGATATTTTCAACTATCTCGTATGTTGTGAAACGGCACTTGCAGGAAAGACACTCACGTCTTCTGCGGATCCTGCCGTCGGTCGGTCTGGAATCTATTACCTTGCTGTCTTCAAATCCACATTCGGGGCATCTCATAGGCTGAGCTCCTTTCAACGGTTTTCTCTATTTTACCACAAAATCTCCCAAAATGCAAGGTTTTTTTGAAAATTTGTTCATATTTTTTTAATATAAGAACTTTATTGCGATTTATTTCCACTGCCGCAGACGGGGAAGGAGTAACGCTCCCGGCCTATATCCCGATGATATTTCTCACGACCCACCACACGAGTATCATCGCCAGCAGCGTGATATGGAGCCACTGCGGCCTCATAAGCAGGTCTTTCCTGCCTGTCCTTACATATCTCACGGAGGCGTACCCGGCGCAGTACAGAATGTACAGCAGGATAAACGGCGCAAAAAGATTGTACCGCAGAGCTTCCCCGAACCGCAGCGCCGCTAAGCTCCTAATCGCCCGGGATATCCCGCAGCCGGGGCAGCTGAGCCCGGTGATAAGGTGAAACAGGCACGGGATCCCCGCCTCCGTCACCATTGTCACGACCGCGTACAGCGTCAGCACGCCGAGCACGATGCCCCATACGGCAGCGAGCCTGCGGACGCGTATTCTCCTATCGTCCGTCATCATCGGCTTCCCCCTCACCGTCCGCGGTATAGCGGTCAACAAACTCAAACACCTTCGCGAAATACCCCTCCGGGTCGATATACATAGCCTGACCGTGGGCGGCGCCCTCCGCTATCAGCAGCGACTTTTCGGATGTGCAGGCCTCATACAGCCTGTACACCATTTCCGGGCGGACAAAGCCGTCCCCGCTGCCGTGAATGAACATTATCGGCACTTTTGCGCGCTTCACACAGTCAAGCGGGGTGACTTCCCCGAAAAAGTACCCCGCGAACAGCTTCGCGGCGGCGCTCGACGTGTAAAGCAGCGGAAATTCCGGAACGTGGGCGAAATTGCGCATAACATCGCCGAAGATGTCGGGCACGGAGGTATAGCCGCAGTCCTCCACCACCGCCCGGACGTTGTCGGGAAGCTCCTCGGCCGCGGCTGTCATTGCCGACGCTGCGCCCATCGACACGCCGTGTATCACTATCCGCGCATCGGGACACCGCGCGCGTATCATCTCCGCCCAGCACACAACGTCCTTGCGGTCGAGCACGCCCATTCCCACATAGTCTCCGCCGCTCGCCCCGTGGCCGCGCATATCCGGCATCAGCAGGCTGTAGCCGTGTCCGGCGTAAAACCTGCCGTAGTTATAGACCTTGGCTCTTGTGCGGGTATAGCCGTGCAGCAGTATCACCCAGTCTTTCCCGCCGTTATCGGCGCAGTCCGCGCACAGCAGTATGCCGTCCGGGGCGGTAATGCCGACCTGCTCGATATCGAGCGTTTTCAGCCACTCCGACGTTTTCGCGGCAAGCTCTTCGGTATTGCGGTAAACGCGCTCGCGGACTTCCTCGCTTATCTCGTACAGGGGCTCGGGGACTCCCGCGTCCTTGCGGCCTATCGCAAACCGCATAAGGAAGAAGCTGCCCGCAAGCTCGGCGGCTATAAGCCCCGATACGACTATCAACAGTATCTTAACAAATTTTTTCATAGCTTCAGTATATCACAGAGCCCCGCCCGTGTCAAGGAGCGGTAATTATTTCCAATAAAACACCGATGTCACAATAAAACACTTGACAGCGGCGGTAAACTGTGGTATAATAATATTGGTGAAGAAGCAATGTATGTTGCTCTCGGAGCAGATTAGGGTTTTTAATAGCCACCAATCCGTCGGAAAGCTTGGTGGCTATCTCTTTTTATTTTTTACGGTTTTCGGACCGTATAATAAAAGTCGATAACAATGCTCCGAGCGACGAAGCATTGAGAATTATGATATGTATTGTCTCGCCGGGAAGCTCGATCAATACGTTCAGCATCTCCACTTCATATCACTCCTTTCACAGACTCACCCGAAAGCATCGGGCTGCGAGCCGCTCCGAGAGCGATATATGATCCTTGCTTATCCTCTGCGTGTCATTTGCCACAGATCTACGCTTATATTATACCGTATATCACCTAAGAAAGCAAGCATTGAGCAACATTTCCCCGATAAATTGCAAAAAACTATTGAAAAATCGGAAAAAAAGTGCTATAATAGTATATCCCGTGTTGAAAAGAACACCCGGGATACGGAAAGAAGGCAACATAATGCACATATTTGACGCCCACGTCCACATCTATCCGGACAAGATAGCCGCAAAAGCATCCGAGAACGTGGGAAAATTCTACGACATACCTATGGCGTTCGACGGCACCATATCAACGCTGATGAGCGACTGCAAGGCTGCCGGGGTCGAGCGGTGCCTCGTCCACTCGGTCGCCACCACACACGACCAGGTATGCAAAATAAACGACTTCATACACACGCAGGTCGAGGCGAGCGCGGGAATGTTCGTGGGCTTCTGCACACTGCACCCGTCAATGGACGCGAAGGAGATCGATGCGGAGGTCGGACGTATCATCTCAATGGGGCTGAAAGGCGTGAAGCTGCACCCCGACTGCCAGAAGTTCCGCATAGACGACAAGCACGCAATGGAGATGTACGAGATCATCGACAACCGAGTGCCGATACTGTTCCACACGGGGGACAAGCGGTATGACTACTCCAACGCGGACAGAATGAAGGCGGCGGCAAAGCGCTTCCCGAAGCAGCGTATGATAGCGGCGCATTTCGGCGGCTACTCGGTGTGGGAGGACTCGGTAAAGGTGCTCGCGGGG
>JAFTAG010000287.1 GCA_017458655.1 Ruminiclostridium sp.
CAGTCTTGCGAATGATAAAATCAAGACTTGTAAAAGGAACGCAAGCTCCGATTTATGTCTAATAACTTTTAGATGTGACTATATGGCCGAAGCGTCTATAAAGTCTGCTCAAGCTCGCAAACGGGCCTGTCGGGTGCAGCGTGTCACTGGGTTGTCGTTTGTAGGCGCGCATCCGTGCGCGCTTTGACGACAACCTGCACTGCATCCTGCAGTGGCTGCCGCGGAGAGTCCAGAGGGGCCGGCGTTAGGCCCCTTTGGCAGGGGTGTGGGGGCAGCGCCCCCGCATCTGTTCCTCTGCATCTCTCACATCTCTCAACATCTCTCAGGAGGTCTCTCAAATGCCCGATATGAAGAAGCTGCTTTCGGATATGGAATTCCGGAACCGCGAATATATGATAACGCACCTCTCGTATGACCGCGAAATGGAGTTTTACCAGAGTGTGAAGGTGGGGAATCGCGCCGAGGCGCTGCGCCTGTTCAAGCCGCTTGACAGCGAGGGGCTCGGCAAGCTGAGCGATGACCCGCTGCGCAACCTCAAATACCACCTTGTCATCACGATCGCGTTCATTACTCGCTACTGCATCGAGGGCGGTATGCCGATGGAGGAAGCCTACAACCTCAGCGACATCTATATCCAGCGCGTTGACAAGTGTGAGTCCGTCGGGGAGGTCGCCGATATACACCGCGAGGTAGTGGATAACTACACCCACAGAATGGAGAAGCTCCACAAGAACAAGCTCCTCTCACGCCCCGTGATAACCTGTATCGACTACATCTACGACAATCTCCACTCGAAAATAACGCTCGACGACCTCGCGGACATCACCGGGCTGAGCGCGCCGTACCTGTCAAAGCTGTTCCACAAGGAAATGGGCGTTACCGTGAAGCAGTATATCCTGTCAAAAAAAGTCGAGGCCGCCGAGAACCTGCTGAAATTCTCGGATTACCCCTGCTCGGACATCTCGCAGTACCTCGGCTTCGGCACCGAGAGCCACTTTATATATGTTTTCCGGAAATTCACCAAGACCACGCCCGGAGAGTACCGCGAGCGCTTCTTCCGTTCGAGGTGGGGTGAACGTGAGGACAATACATAATACCGACCCCAGGCGGCGGGATAGCCGTTTGGTGAGTTAAACAGATGATCATATTCGGGCTCCTCTAAAAACCTATTGTCGTTCAGGCGTGCCGACATAAAGTCGGCAGATTGTACAAATTTTTCGCAGGCATACTGTCGTATGTCAAGGAAAATTTGTGCAATATGACGGCTTTAAGGCGGTATGAATGGGCGGCAAGAGGTTTTTAGAGGTGCCCTTCATAAAAAACAGCAAAAAAGTGATAAAAATATTATGTTTTTGGTATGAATAACCGGACGAAAGTGGTAAACTATAATCACAGAAGGGAGAAAGGCTCTCCCCAATATCAACGAAAGGAATTGATAATTATGAACATTAAAAAGATCTTAGCAGTAACAGCCGCTTCGGCAGCCGCAGTATCCATGCTCGCAGTAAGCGCCTCAGCTTACGATATCAACAAGGATCTCAAGACCGGCTGGAGCGTCAGCACGGTAGTTCCCGCCGAGGAATTTGAGGGCGCTACCACCGATTCCGTATTCACTCTGACATATACCGCCGATGCTTCCATAGCGGATATCGAGGGTCAGAACTACTGGTGCGTAAAGCCCATGATAAACGATACGGGCTGGCCGTTCGTTGACTCTCTCGTAGGCCCCGAGCTCTCCGAGAACAAGGACACTTACGTTTGCAGCCAGGACGGCGGCGAGATAAAGTTCACCATTCCCGCAGAGGAGCTCGAGCACATACAGACCGCAGGCCTTGCATTCATGGGTCACGGCATAACGCTCGGCACACTGACATTCTCCAACGACGAGACACTTGCTCCCGCAGCGGCACCCGTTGAAGAAGCACCCGCGGCGGCTCCCGCAGAAGAGGCTCCCGCAGCTTCGGGCGATGTGGCGGCAGCTTCCGACAGCAGCAAGGGCGGCAACCCCGCTACAGGCGTCGAGGATATCGCCGGCGCGGCAGCCGTAATGCTCGCTTCCGCAGGACTTATGGCAGTTTCCCGCAAGAGAAAGTAATTGATAATTAAACAGTGTAGAACAAAAGATAAACAAAAAATGACCGGCTCCGCTCGTTTGCGGAGCCGGTTTTGATTGAGAACAATGATATTTGGCTTTTCTCACGGCACTTGACAAAAGGCTTGTCGTAGTTGTATAATATATGGGGAAGTGATAAGGTGGTTGAGATAAGACCGCTCGGAAAACTTGATACGAAGCCTTTGGAAGAGGAATTCGGCAGATTGGGAACGGATGAAGTGGTAGTCACCGCAGAGCGTTTCGAGCATATAAGAAAAAATCATCCGCAGGATATCGAACTGTTTGAAAAGTTCGGTGAAGCTGCCATTCAGAGCCCGGATATCATTTTAAAGGATCTGCTGAACGAAAACAAACACCGTATTTATCATCAAAAAACTTGAAGATACCAATATAAATGTTGTGATCAGATTGATATTGGAGACAGACGAGCAGGAACATAAAAATTCCGTTATGACTTTTTACAGAATAAGGACAAAAAATCTGGTAAAGCTTGAAAAAAAGCACAAAACTCTTTACAAAAAAGAATAATTGTGCTATAATATGATTAAGATAAAAACAGGCATTTTGAAGTAGAGAATGTGCTGCTACGCACCCTATGGGTCAAAAGAAATGCGGGAAGGGGCACACCCGCCAAAATACCTATTTACGAGCCGTCCCGAGAGATCGGGGCGGTTTTTTATACTTTAGCCGCAAATTCGTCCTCGATCTTCGCATTGAGCCCGTTCTTTGCGAGGCGGTAGGCCGAAAGCACGATATTGCGCACAGTCTCGGCATTTGCGGCACCGTGCCCCTTTATGACGGGGAGCCGCGTCCCGAGCAGCACCGCGCCGCCCTGCGAATTGAAGTCGTACAGCGTGTAAAGCTCGTTTATCCTGTCGCCCACGGCGCTCTCGACGCCCGGCATCGCGCGAAGCTGCGACAGCACCGCCTTTGCGCTGCCCTCGACGGTCTTGAGCAGGATATTCCCCGAAAACCCGTCGCATACGATTATATCGGCGTTTCCGGTAAGCACGGAAGTCCCCTCGATATTGCCGACAAATGCGGAAATCTCCGCCCGCAGCAGCTCGTTGGCCGCCTTTACCACGGCATTGCCCTTCTTGTCCTCGGCGCCGTTCGACAAAAGTCCTACTTTAGGCTCGGCCACGCCCACGGCTTTCATATATGCGATACCCATTCGGGCGAAATCGACGAGCTTCTCCGGGCGGCAGTCCACATTCGCGCCGCAGTCAACGATACACAGCGGGGAACCGTCGGCGTGTCTCAGCTCCACCAGCAGCATCGGGCTGATACGCCCGATACGGCCGAGCATCATCATTGCCGAAACGAATATAGCTCCCGTAGCGCCGCAGGAAACGAGCGCGCCCACATCGGGGTCGTTTTTGCAGAGCTCCATTCCGCGCACGAGCGAGGAATTTTTCTTGTTTTTGAAGGCCTCGGCGGGATCCTCGTTGTTGGTTATGACCTCGGGCGCGTCGATGAGCTCGATACGCTCTGTTCCCTCTATGTAAGGCTCCAGCGCGCTTTTGTCGCCGCAGAGATAAACGAACAGGTCGTCCGTTTCCCTCACAGCCGCGAGAGCGCCGCTCACAAGCTCGGTCTGCGGCCTGTCAGCGCCTTTCAGATCAACGGCTATCTTTATCATTCGGTATCACTGCCTTCCCGTTTTTCCTGTTCTTTCCAGAAATTCTCCGTCAGTATCCGGTATGTCTCGGGCATGAACGGCGGCTTTGAGAGCTCCGC
>JAFTAG010000288.1 GCA_017458655.1 Ruminiclostridium sp.
CAAGCGTCTGGTCGCGGTAACGAATGATATGCCGCTCGATTCCATATATTCTCCGCTTGCAAATACTGCACAGGATCATATAATATTCGGCGAAGATATCGGACTTCTTGACGATCCTGTGGTCCAGATGCGCTCGGCAGCGTATAAGGTCATAAACGGCGAAATGACCGTAGATGAAGCGGTCTCTGCTTTCGGTACCCTTAAGGACGAATGAGTCTTTCCCGGGAGAGTGTGTATGAGATATAAGAAATTGCTTGCGGCATCGTTATCGGCAGTTATGGTATTGTCGGGGTGTAATGCGGACAAGCCCCCGGAGACTTCTGCGGTCACGGAGGAAGTGACGACAACGGCGGCCACCGGGGTCACGACTGCTGCTGCAAGCACGACGACTGCAGCCGTGACAGCGGCGACTTCTGCCGCAGCGACCACCACTGCGGGCGAAACCGCCGCGCCGGAAACCTACCCGCTTACTGCGGAGTTTTCGGCCGACAGAGTTTCGGATCCGCTTAAAACAGTTATACTTGACACAATTGATGCTCTCGGCAAACAGGTCTGTGACTATATATCCGACCCGGAGCGCGGCATTGTTATCGCTGCGGTAAGCGCTCCCGGCAGCGACAGCGGTTATGACATATACCGCTTCGACGAGAGCAGCGCCGAGATTCTGTTCACCGTTCCGCGAACCGGAACGCTGTCACACGTCGTCCGTCATAAGGAGAACGGCGCGGAGTTTCTGATAATATACTTTGCGGGTGCGGTCGGGCGCGGCTATCCCGCGACGATAATAACGATGATGGACGGCGAGCCGGTCATACTCTCGGAGTTCGACCCGGACGACGCGGAATACTACAGCGGGCTTTTCTACTATTCCGCCTATGATCTGATAGGTGACAGAGGAGTCGGTATTTCCGCGGGCTCCAACAGCTTTATCCCGTATCACTTTGACGGAAAAGCGTTCGTGCCGTACAGACTGCACGAGATAAGGCAGGAATACCTGCATGAGCTTGACGCCGACAAGGTCGTTCCCGATCTGTACAGCTCGGTATCGGTATATTTCCGCGAGAACGGACTGGTCCACGTCAACTACCGCGAAATGTCGGAATGTGAGGACGTGAGAATGGGTGACAACAGCCCGATCGCGAGCCTTACCTTCGTTTATGAGAACGGGAAGCTCCGAAAATACGATCAGAAGCACGAGGAGCAGTACGGCTTCTACATAGAAAAGCTCCCCATTATCGACAATATCGCCGCCGAGGGTGTGCCGGAGGAATGGTCCGAGTCGGAGATAAGCCAAAATAAGGACGCGATAATATCTCGCTATATTGAGCTTAAAGCGGGCGAGGTGCCCGATATGAGTGAGCTTGCGGATATCGAAGGGCTCACGGTGCACGTTGACGAGGAGGGCATAAGCGATCTGTCCTTCATAGGGGAGCTGACACAGCTTAAAAAGCTGTATATCTGTGTCGGCAATGAGATGCCGTGGAAGATGCCCTTCCCCGAGACGCATATAAAGTCCTACGATTTTCTGAAAAAGCTTGTCAAGCTCGAATATCTGACTATCGACGGCGAACACGAGTTTGACCTCGGCTGTCTTGATGGACTTGATTCGCTTGTCGCGTTTTACGGGTGGGCTTGCAATATCACGGGGCGGACTTGTCTCGAAAACGTGCGGTATGTGTCCACATACGATTCCTACATTTCCGCGGAAACGATCGTGACGTGCTTCCCGAACATAAGATACCTGACAGCGGATCACATCGACTGTATCGCGCCGCTGACAAAGCTCGGCAGTCTTGAAGCTTTTGGTATATATCTCGGGACACCGCTGGACGATATTGCGGCAGTTAAGGACTGCAAAAGTCTGAAATTTCTTCAGATGAGCACAAACAAGACCGCCCCGGACGACAGCTTCCTGCTCGAAATGGACGGTCTTATGCGGCTTCGCTATTGTTACGGCACATTCACCGGGGAAACAGTGGAAAAGCTGCACGAAAAGTACCCTTATATCGAGATCGAGGCCTTTGAGCCCGTTTTCTGAGCCGTATCGCATTTTATACTAATTGATAATTGCGGTGCGGCTTCGCAGCTGTTTGGATCGTGACGGAACAGGAAACTTTTCATTATTTTGACAAGGGATCGGTATCATGCGGGCGTCGGAAGCGGGATTTTCTATGGAGATCCCGAGAGAGCCGTTCGGGCAAAAGCGGCCGAAATAGTTTGAGGGAGAGGCAAAAGCCTCTCCCTCACGCGCATCAGACGTCATCAACGCTCTTATGCACCGTATTTAGCTGTATTGAGCTTCACGCCGGGACCCATTGTCGATGTAATGACGCAGCTCTTGATATACTGACCCTTGGCAGCGGCAGGCTTTGCCTTGACAACTGCGCCCATAAGAGCCTCGAGGTTCTCGGAGAGCTTATCCTGACCGAAGGAAGCCTTACCGATCGGGCAGTGGATTATATTGGTCTTATCGAGACGATACTCGATCTTACCGGCCTTGGCGTCCTGAACGGCCTTACCGATCTCGGGGGTGACCGTACCCGCCTTGGGGTTAGGCATAAGGCCTCTCGGACCGAGGACCTTACCGAGACGACCTACGACGCCCATCATATCGGGAGAAGCGATAACAACGTCGAAATCCATCCAGCCGTCCTGGATCTTCTTTACGGTATCATCGTCCGCGATAAAATCCGCGCCTGCATCTTCGGCTTCCTTGATCTTATCGCCCTTGGTGAAGACGAGAGTCCTTACGGTCTTACCGGTACCGTTGGGGAGAACAACTGCGCCTCTTACCTGCTGGTCTGCGTGACGGGAGTCAACGCCGAGTCTGATATGGAGCTCGACGGTCTCGTCGAACTTAGCCTTAGCTGTTTTGCAAACGAGGTCGCAGGCTTCGCCAACTTCATAGAGCTTGGTCGAATCGACCATCTTTGCGCTTTCGTTATATTTCTTTCCGTGCTTCATAAATTCTGATCCTCCTTGTGGTCAAACGGTCTGATGACCTCCCACTGTTCAATATTGTTTGTACTAATCAATCTACAACTTCAACGCCCATAGAGCGGCAGGTGCCTGCGATCATCGACATAGCTGCGTCGATAGAGCCCGCGTTGAGGTCGGGCATTTTCTGCTCGGCTATCGCCTTTACCTGAGCCTTGGTGATCTTAGCGACCTTGGTCTTGTTGGGAGTACCCGAAGCCGTCTCTATGCCGCAAGCCTTCTTGATAAGCACCGCAGCGGGCGGAGTTTTTGTTATGAACGAGAAGCTTCTGTCCGAATAAACTGTGATAACAACGGGGATAATAAGACCCGCCTCATTCTTTGTGCGCTCGTTGAATTCCTTCGTGAACGCCATGATGTTTACGCCGTGCTGACCGAGAGCGGGGCCTACCGGCGGTGCGGGAGTAGCTTTTCCCGCGGGGATCTGTAATTTGATAAATCCGACTACTTTCTGAGCCATTTTACTGTACCTCCAAAAAATTTAAAAAGAACTGTTGTAATACCCGATCATAAGCTGATCTTTTCCACCGCGGAGAGTTCAAGGGTCGTGGGAGTTTCTCTTCCGAACATGGATACCGTGACGAGAACGGTGCCTTCGTCCTTGTTGACCTCCTTGACGGTGCCCTCAAAGCCGTTGAGCGCGCCGGAAACGATATTGACCCTGTCACCGACCTTGACGGACGGAGCTTCCGCTTTCTTTGCAACGCCGAGATTCCTGATCTCCTCGTCTGTGAGCGGAATGGGCTTCGATCCGGGACCCACGAATCCGGTAACGCCGCGGGTGTTGCGGCAGATATACCATGTTTCGTCGGTCATGACCATTTTGACGTAAACGTAGCACGGGAACAGCTTTTCTTCCTTCTGATTGCCTTCCTTGTCGAGCACGGGCTTCCCGTAATCATCGGTAGCGGGGCCTATCGGCACCATAACGTCCTCGATGAGGTTCTGAAGGTTTCTGTTTTCCGCGATGGTCTTGATATCGTTCGCGACCTTGTTTTCATACCCCGAGTAGGTATGCAGGATATACCATTTTGCTTCTGACATAGGCTTTCTCCTATACTGACGATCAGTCTGTCCTGCCCAGCACGAGCTTGAATATCGTGATGAACAGAGTGTCAAGTCCCCATACTGCGAGTCCCGAGACTACGAGGGAAATGATGACCACAATGGTATTATTGATGACCTGTTTTCTTGACGGCCATACCACCTTTTTGAATTCCGAACGGGCGTCCTTGAAATATCTGACGATCGAGCGCTTCTGCTTTGGTTTGTTAGCAGCGGACGCGACCGCCTTGACAGCCGTGGGATCCGTCTTTTCCTTTGCCATTGTGTCCCTCCTTACTTGGTTTCCTTATGGAGAGTGTGCTTGTGGCAGAATCTGCAGTACTTGTTCATTTCGATCCTGTCGGGGTCGTTCTTCTTGTTTTTCTTGGTGTTGTAGTTACGCTGCTTGCATTCTGTGCAGGCGAGTGTGATCTTAACTCTCATTTTCGGCACCTCCTATATTATTACCCGTTCTTTTGAACGAGCCAAGCCTCCCTCAATGCCGTTTTCGCGGCGCCCGCTGTCCCTTTGACCGCGGCAGGGCGGTGTATGCGCGTCTCTCTCGTCGGGACGCAAAAAAATAAGCCCCTTTTTGAGGTGATATTATTTTAGCACATATTGACCGATATGTCAAGGATATTTTAACATTTTTACGTTTGCCACAAATTCAACGTATCGCAAGCAGAAATTCAGTGCAGTTTGCACAATACGCAAATTCTCTTGTTATTTAAAGGTATATGCCTTGACAAAAACGAACATAACGTGTATAATAAAATGATAAAACCGTCACAAACTACAACCAATTCATACCACGGAGGTAGGAAATGTCCGAATTGCTTAAAATAACCGAGCTTACCTCGGCAGCCGAAGAAAAAGAAATACTTCACGGCATATCGCTCACGATAAACGAGGGCGAAACACACGTCATTATGGGTCCAAACGGAGCCGGAAAATCCACCCTCGGCTCGGTGGTAATGGGAAGCCCCGAATATACCGTCACCGGCGGTAAAATATTCTGGAGGGGCGAGGATATCACCGACGAAACACCCGACAAGCGCGCAAAACGCGGTATCTTTCTCTCATTCCAGAACCCTATCGAGATACCGGGAATTACGCTGTCGTCTTTCCTGCGTACCGCTTATGAGCAGGTAACGGGTGAGAGAATAAAACTTTTCGACTTCAAGAAGAAGTTGAAAGCCGCAATGGAAGTCCTGCAGATGGACGCAGCTTATGCCGACCGCGACCTCAACGTCGGATTTTCCGGCGGCGAGAAGAAAAAGGCCGAGATATTGCAGCTGCTTGTGCTGAAACCCCAGCTCGCTATCCTCGACGAGACGGATAGCGGCCTTGATGTTGACGCGGTAAAGACCGTTTCCGTCGGCATAAAGGCCTACAAGGAGCAGACAGGCGGCTCCCTGCTGATAATCACGCACAACACAAAGATACTCGAATCGCTGACCGTTGACAGAACGCACGTCATAGTTGACGGCCGTATAGCCGCTGAGGGCGACGCCTCGCTGATAACCGGGATCAACGAGAGCGGATTTGAAAAATATCTCGGATAAACGATAACAGAGGTCAGGAATGAAAGAAAAAACACAAGTTGCCGATATAAACCGCTCCCTCTACGATTTCCGCTACGAGGAGGACGAGAACGACTTTCTCGAAAGCGGCATAACCACCGAGGTAATACGCGAGATATCCGCGGAAAAGGGTGATCCCGAGTGGATGACCGAATTCCGCCTGCACTCGCTGGAAATATACAACAAGCTGAAAATGCCGCAGTGGGGACCTTCCATAGAGGGGCTGGATATGGATAACATCGTGACGTATATCCGCCCGAAAAAGCGTATGCAGACCGACTGGAACGACGTTCCCGACGACATAAAGGAAACATTTGAAAAGCTCGGCATCCCGCAGGCGGAGCGCGAAAGCCTCGCAGGAGTGGGTGCGCAGTACGACAGCGAGCTCGTATATCACAATGTCCGCAAGGAAGTCGCGGAGAGCGGCGTCGTCTATACCGACCTTGAAAGCGCTATGCACGACGAACGCTACGCCGAAATGATAAAGTCACATTTTATGAAGCTCGTCCCGCCCACCGACCACAAGTTCGCGGCACTTCACGGGGCTGTATGGTCCGGCGGCTCGTTCGTGTATGTACCCAAGGGCGTTCGCCTCGAGATACCGCTTCAGTCGTATTTCCGCCTTAACGCGCGCGGCGCGGGTCAGTTCGAGCACACGCTGATAATCGTCGAGGACAATGCCTATCTGCATTTCATAGAAGGCTGCTCGGCACCGAAATACTACGAGGCAAGCCTGCACGCGGGCTGTGTCGAGCTGTATGTCGGAAACAACTCCACCCTGCGCTACTCGACTATCGAGAACTGGTCGAAGAATATGTACAACCTCAACACCAAGCGCGCCACAGTCGGCGAGGGCGGCAAGATAGAATGGGTCTCCGGCTCGTTCGGCTCCCACGTTTCATATCTCTACCCGATGTCGATACTGAACGGTCGCGGCTCCAGAGCGGAATTCACGGGAATAACCTTCGCGGGCGAGGGTCAGAACCTCGATACCGGCGCCAAAATGGTGCATAACGCCCCCGACACATCATCGTATATGAATACCCGCTCAATATCGAAGAGCGGCGGTATCAGCACATTCCGCAGCTCCGTCGTGGTGAACGAGAACGCTGTGGGGAGCAAATCCTCGGTGTCCTGCGAATCGCTTATGCTCGACGATATATCCCGCTCCGACACGATACCGGCAATGGATATAAAGACGGACAAGGCCGATATAGGCCACGAAGCGCGTATCGGCCGCATCAGCGACGAGGCGGTATTCTACCTTATGTCGCGCGGGCTCGACGAGAACTCCGCAAAAGCGCTGATAGTGAGCGGCTTCGCGGAGAATGTCTCAAAGGAGCTCCCGCTCGAATACGCGGTTGAAATGAACAACCTTATTAATATTGAAATGAAAGGCAGTATCGGCTGATGATCACTCTGAACAGCATGCCCGCTCCGACATGGAACAGGCTGAAACTCAATGATATAACCGTGGAATTGCCCGCTTTTACGGGAACTCCCGAGCCCTGCGGCGACAGCGCGATAACCTCCCTCGGCGGAGAATTCTGCGCGCTTGTCGGTAACGTTACACGCTTCACGGAGGACACAAAGCTTGACCTTGCGCTGAAAAACGGAGACACATGCGGTGTGCTGCTCCACGCGGACAAGGGCGCAGAGCTTACCGCGCTGATGTATGTCACATCGGACGGCACAGCGGCGCTACGCACATTCGCCGAAGTCTCCGACAACGCGAAGATACGTCTTGTTCAGATAATCGAGGGCGGGAACGTGCTCAACGACGTAGGCGCTTCGGTCGGCGACAGCGGGAAATTCGAGATAACACAGATATTC
>JAFTAG010000289.1 GCA_017458655.1 Ruminiclostridium sp.
AATGCAGGATATTATAATCCTCGACGCGACAAAGGATATCGACAAGATAGCGGAGCAGGTCGATCTCGTATTCTGCGCGGTAAATATGAAGAAGGACGAGATAAAGGCTCTCGAGGAGCAGTACGCAAAGCACGAGATCCCTGTAATGTCCAACAACTCGGCTCACCGCTTCACGCCCGACGTTCCAATGATAATCCCGGAGATAAACCCCGAGCACATCGAGATCGTCGCTGCACAGAGAAAGCGCCTCGGCACAAAGCGCGGCTTCATCTCCGTAAAGTCCAACTGTTCTATACAGAGCTATGTTCCCGCTCTTTCCCCGCTGAGAAAGTTCGGCATCACCAAGGTGCTCGCCTGCACATATCAGGCTATCTCCGGCGCCGGCAAGACCTTCGAGACATGGCCGGAAATGGTGGATAACCTTATCCCCTACATCGGCGGTGAGGAAGAAAAGTCCGAGCAGGAGCCGCTTAAGGTATGGGGCAGGATAGAGGGAAATGAGATAGTAAAGGCGACAAGCCCGTCTATCACAACGCAGTGTCTGCGCGTTCCGGTATCCAACGGACATTTCGCAGCCGCATTCGTAAGCTTCGAGAACAAGCCCTCCATTGACGAGATTCTCGACATCTGGAAGAACTTCAAGGGCGTTCCGCAGGAGCTCGACCTGCCCAGCGCTCCCAAGCAGTTCCTCAATTACTTCACTGAGGACAACTATCCGCAGGCTGCCCTGCACCGCAACCTCGAGAACGGTATGGCGGTATCTATCGGGCGTCTGCGCCCCGATACGCAGTATGACTACAAGTTCGTATGCCTGTCGCACAACACGCTGAGAGGCGCAGCGGGCGGCGCCGTGCTTATGGCGGAGCTGTACGCGGCAAAGGGCTACTTCGACTGACCGAAAGAAGGCGATCATTATGAGAAAGACAGTTTTCACGGGAACGGGCGTTGCTATCGTAACACCTATGTTCCCCGACGGAAGCATTAACTACGAGAAGTTCGGCGAGCTCATAGATGAGCAGATAAACAACAAGACCGACGCTATCGTCGTTTGCGGAACTACCGGCGAAGCCTCCACCATGACCGACGAGGAGCACGTTGAAGCTATCCGCTTCTGCGTTGAGCGCACAGCAAAGCGCGTTCCCGTGATAGCCGGCACCGGCAGCAACGATACCGGCTACGCGATCGAGCTCTCCAAGGAGGCCGAGAAGGTCGGCGCGGACGCTATCCTGCAGGTCACACCGTACTACAACAAGACCTCGCAGCGCGGCCTTGCTGCGCATTTCAACACGATAGCGGACAGTGTTAACATCCCCACGATACTGTACAATGTTCCGTCCAGAACGGGCGTGTCTATCGCGCTTTCCACCTACGAGGAGCTCGCGAAGAACGAGAAGATCTCGGCTGTAAAGGAAGCGAGCGGAAATCTCTCCCTCGCGGCGGAAACAGCGGCGCACACCGACCTCGATATATATTCGGGAAACGACGACCAGCTGCTGCCGTTTCTGTCGCTCGGCGCAAAGGGCGTTATATCGGTATCGTCAAACATAATCCCGCGCCAGAAGCACGATATGTGCGAGCTCTGGTTCGCGGGGAAGTTCAAGGAAGCCCTTGAGCTCCAGCTCAAATACCTCGACCTCGAGAACGCGCTGTTCTGCGACGTTAACCCGATACCCGTAAAAGAGGCGATGAACATTCTCGGCAAGAACGTCGGCGAGTGCAGGCTCCCGCTTATCCGCAGCGAGCAGGCAAAGATCGACAAGCTTACGGCAGAGCTGAAAAAGGCAGGCTTGCTGTAATACCCGACAATATCGTGTTCCCCCGCTGCAAGCGGGGGAACAAAAGTAATACCGAAAATACAGAAGTTGAAAGACGGTGATCACCAGTGGTCAGAATAGCAATAACAGGCGCAAACGGCAAAATGGGGCAGGTCATCGCCCGCCTTATCGCCGAAAGAAGCGACTGCGAGGTCATTGCGGGCATTGACCTCAATACCGCGAATACGGGCTCCTTCCCTGTTGTGAAAAGCCCGTTCGAGCTTCCGGAAAAGCCCGATGTTATCATCGACTTTTCCCACCCGAGCGCGCTCGACGGTCTGCTGTCGTACTGCACTATGAACGGCGTTCCCGTGGTAGTAGCGACTACCGGCTACACAGACGAGCAGGTCGCGAAAATAAAAAAGACCGCGGAGCAGATACCCGTGTTCTTCACATTCAATATGTCGCTGGGCATAAACCTGCTCGTTGAGCTCGGCAAGCGCGCCGTGAACGTCCTCGGCGGGCAGTTCGACATCGAGATAGTGGAAAAGCACCACAACCTCAAAAAGGATGCTCCCTCCGGCACCGCGATAATGATAGCTGAAGCGCTCAACAGCGAGCTCGGCAATAAGATGCACTATGTCTATGACCGCCACAGCGTCAGAAAGCCCCGTGAGTCGAGCGAGATCGGTATGCACTCCATACGCGGCGGAACGATCGTCGGCGAGCACGACATAATCTTCGCCGGACACGATGAGGTCATCACCCTGTCGCATTCGGCTGCATCAAAGGAAGTTTTCGCGAACGGGTCTATCAATGCGGCGATATTCCTTTCCAAAAAGGAAAAGGGTCTGTACGATATGTCCGACCTGCTTGGCGAAGCATAAGAAAGGAGCAAACCAATGACTTCTATTACTATTACCGAAGCGGTATCTATCATCACGTTCGCGAATATCCCCTACGACAGCGAAAGCTCATTCATCTGCAATGTATTCTCTGCGGCGGCGCGTGAGAATGTCGTGATAGATATGATATCAAAGGCTCCCGTATCGGCCGACAGCACATCTATCGGATTTACCTTCTCCGACGATGATATGCCGAAGATGCTGAAGGTCTCCAACGAGGTGAAGCCCGCAAAGCCGCCGATGATAAACTCCGGCAACGTGAAATTCCTGATAAAGTCCGCCGAAATGGTGGAGGGTGTCGGATTTGCCGAGAAGGTATTCAGAGCGCTCGCCACAGCCAAAGCCAACCCGATACTGATAACCACGGCTATTGACGAGATATC
>JAFTAG010000290.1 GCA_017458655.1 Ruminiclostridium sp.
GAGGACGGCAAGAAGGTATTCGCGCCGAACATCATCATCACGAACTACACCTTCGGCGGCGATTATGTCACCGCGGGTCAGAAGTTCCCGCTGATGCTCGAGATCGAGAATATGTCAACAAAAGCGGTGGTCGAGAACCTCAAGGTCACCATATCCGGCGGCGCTACCGGTAATGACGGGAGCGTTGCGTACTCTCCCGCCAACTCCTCGAACTCGTTCTTCTTTGACAGGATAGATATCCACGAGCAGAAGACGCTGACAATGGAGCTGCTCGCAAAGGCGGATGCCGTTCCGAACAGCTATCCCGTCGATATTTCCTTTGCATACGAATATTCGGTCGGCGATGAGCGCTATCAGGCGAGCGCCGTTTCCTCAACGCTCTCTATCCCGCTTCGTCAGGAGGACAGGCTTGAGATAAACGAGCCCGAGATACCGACATGGGGCATAAGCGTCGGCGAGCAGTGCACCATAAACGTAAGCCTTGTCAATAAGGGCAAGAGCGATGTATATAACGTTTCCGCCACGGTGGAGGGCGACGGCTTCTCCGTTGAGACTCCCACCTACTACATAGGCAATATCAAGAGCGGCACCGAGGAATACTACGACGCGAAGCTCACCCCGTTCAACGAAGGCGAGATAAGCGGCGAGATAGTGTTCACCTACGAGGACGCCAACAGCGAGAGCAAGGAATCCCGCATACCGTTCACGCTTATGGCGCAGCAGATGATGTACGACCCGGGTATGTACGGCGATATCGATATGGGTATG
This sequence comes from Ruminiclostridium sp., assembly GCA_017458655.1. GTDB lineage: Bacteria > Bacillota > Clostridia > Oscillospirales > Ruminococcaceae > Ruminiclostridium_E. The sequence goes on from JAFTAG010000290.1 coordinate 769, forward strand.
GACGAGATGCCCGCGGAGGAGACCGGTATGCCGTGGTGGGTATGGCTCATCATCGGCGGCGGCGCGGCGCTCGTGATAATAATAGTGATCGTTGTGATAGTCAAGCATAAGAAGAAAAAAGCGGAGTTGATTGACGACGATGAAGATAACTGATATGATGTTGATGTGTCTTCGCAATCTGTGGAGGCGAAAGGGCAGGACGATGCTCACCATAGTCGGCGTCGTGATAGGCTCCTGCGCGGTGATCGTGATGATCTCCATGGGTCTGGCGATGAGTCAGGCTATGGACGAGATGCTCGGGTCGTGGGGAGACCTTACCGCCGTTACGATCTATAACAACAACAGGGGTATGTCGTATGACAGCTCGTCGGGCTCCTCATCGTCCGAAAAGCCCAAGCTCAATGATGACACGGTAGCCATGCTGGGGAGCATAGAACACGTTTCGTATCTGATACCGAAAATGGAGCTTGACAGCAGTATGGTCACGGTGGTAGCGGGAAGGAACGACCGCTATAAGCTGGGCTGGGCGCAGGTGATCGGAGTGGATCTGTCGCTGCTCTCAAAAATGGGATATTCCGTCGAGCAGGGCGAGCTTCCGGACGAACACAGCTACGACAAGTCGCTTGTTATGGGTACCGAGGTAGCGTATCAGTTCACCGATACGAAGAAGCACGGCAGCGCGGCGTATGTCCAGAAGATGCAGCTCGCGGACGGAAGCTATACAAAGCCGTTCATAGATCAGGTCGGCGAGACGATAAAGATCGCCGTGAACAATACCAAGAAGCAGAACGACGACGGAAGCTATTCCTACGGCGGCAAGGGCTACGAGTTCAAGGTGACGGGCACGACGGTGCTTGCGCAGGACCCGCAGTGGGAAACTCCGTATTCGCTGTTCATCGACATCTCTCTCGCAAAGGAGATCTATGCAGCCTACAATAAGCTCAACTCGGTAAAAAAGGCCTCCGAGCCTGAATACTCGCAGATCAAGCTGATAGCGGACGATATGAAGAACGTTGACGCTATCCAGAAGACGGTCGAGGAGCTCGGCTACAGCGCATCGAGTATGGCGCAGGTAAGAAACGAGATGCAGGGCAATCTCGGCGTCATCGAAATGGTGCTCGGCGGTCTTGCGGCGATAAGCCTGCTCGTTGCGGCTATCAGTATCACCAACACGATGATAATGTCGATATATGAGCGCACACGCGAGATAGGCATTATGAAGGTGCTCGGCTGCTTTACCGGCAACATTCGTATGCTGTTCCTTATGGAGGCTGGCCTCATAGGCCTTCTCGGCGGCATCATCGGCACGATCATAAGCTACATAATCTCTATCGTGATGAACTCGCTCGGCAGCTCCGGGCTTACCGAAATGCTCGGTATCTACAGTGTGGGAGAAGGCGGACAGCTTTCGATAATCCCGATATGGCTCGTGCTGCTGGCGCTTGGTTTTTCGACGCTGATAGGGCTCATATCCGGCTACTATCCCGCAAACAGGGCGGTAAAGATAAGCGCCCTCGAAGCTATCAAAAACGAATAATATCAAGGCTCGCCGCATTACGAGGCGAGCCATTTCTTAAATAAATAATAATTAATACTGTGTTGTGTGCAAAGAGTTTGGGTCGGATACTTGACATTTTTGTAAAAAAGGAGTATTATAATAAAGTATAGAATTTAAGGACAGCTTTGTTTGCTGTTTATCCAGAGGCAAAATATGAACATTATAATAGTAGGCTGCGGCAAGGTCGGTCAGGCGCTTGCGGGACAGTTGAGTGAAGAAGACAATGATATCACGGTGATAGACATATCCCCGGCAAAGGTGAACGAGACCGCCGCAAGATACGACGTGCTCGGCGTTATCGGCAACGGCGCCACACACCTTACCCAGCAGGAGGCCGGAATCGGAGACGCCGACCTGCTCATAGCGGTAACGGGCTCGGACGAGCTGAACCTGCTGTGCTGCCTTATCGCCAAAAAAGCCGGTAACTGCCATACCATCGCCCGGGTAAGGAGCCCGCAGTACAGCAGCGAGGCGCCGTACCTCAAAGAGGAGCTCGGACTTGCAATGGTGGTAAATCCCGAGCAGGCGGCGGCCGCCGAGATAGCAAGAGTTTTGCGCTTCCCGTCGGCTATGAAGATTGATACGTTCGCAAAGGGAAAGGTGGAGCTGCTGAAATTCAAGCTCCCCGAGGACAGCCCGCTCGCCGGCCTTGCCGTCAAGGAGATATCCACAAAGCTGCACTGCGACATACTCGTCTGCACCGTCGAGCGCGGCGACAGCGCCTACATAGCAAACGGTGAGTTCCGCTTCATCGACAAGGACGTTATCTCCATAATCGCTTCCCCGAAGAACGCCAACGCTTTCTTCAAGCAGATACACTACCGCACAAATTCCGTCAAGGACGTAATGATCGCCGGCGGCGGGAATATAACCCACTATCTCTGCGAGAGGCTGACGAGGTCGGGTATCTCGGTGAAGGTCATCGAAAAGGACCCCGCCAAGTGCGATGAGCTGTCCGAGGAGCTCGAGGACGTTATCGTGATAAACGGCGACGCTGTCGATCAGCAGGTGCTGTACGAGGAGGGCATCGAGAATGCGGGAGGCTTTGTCGCGCTCACGAACCTTGACGAGGAGAACATACTTCTGTCGCTTTTCGCGAAATCCGTCGGGAACTGCAAGCTCGTCACCAAGGTGAACCGTATCGACTTTGACGACGTTATACGGCATTTAGAGCTCGATACGGTAATTTATCCGAAGAACATCACCTCCGACGACATAGTGCGCTATGTGCGCGCGATGAAGAACACGATAGGCAGCAACGTCGAGACGCTCTACAATATCATTAAGGGCAAGATAGACGCCTCGGAGTTCATAATCAAGGAGAACTCCCCGATAGTCGGCAAGCCGCTTATGGAGCTTAAGCTCAAAAAGGACGTTCTCGTAGCGTCGATACTGCGTGACAGAAAGGTCATCATACCGCGCGGCGGCGATACTATCGAGGTCGGGGATGCCGTCATAATCGTATCGAGCTTTGCGCTTCACGACATTACGGATATCATAGAGAAATAAGGGCGAACTGTATGAATTACAAAATGATCGGGAATATCCTCGGGTGGCTGCTTATTTTTGAGAGCTTATTCCTTGCGGTGCCGGCGATCACCGCGATTATATATAGAGAGAGCGCTTTCTGGTCGTTTTTCGGTACGGCGTGCTTCTGCCTCCTGCTCGGTCTGCTGATAACGCGGAAAAAACCCGGGAACAAGGCGCTCTATTCCCGCGAAGGCTTCATCATCGTATCGCTCAGCTGGATAGTTCTGTCGCTTTTCGGCTCCGTGCCGTATATGCTGTGCGGCGCTATCCCGAACTTCACGGACGCGCTGTTCGAGTCGGTCTCGGGATTTTCCACCACGGGCTCGACGATACTTTCCGATGTAGAGATAATGCCGCGGTCGGTGCTTATGTGGCGAAGCTTCACGCACTGGGTCGGCGGTATGGGAGTGCTTGTGTTCATAATGGCGTTCCTGCCGCTGTCGGGCGGACAGAATATGCACATTATGAAGGCGGAATCCCCGGGACCCTCGGTGGGCAAGCTCGTCCCGCACGTCAGGACGACGGCGCTGCTGCTCTACACGATATATTTCATTCTCACGCTTGCGGAGTTCATAGCGCTGATAATCGGAGGAATGGACGCGTTTGAAGCGCTCAATACGGCATTCGCCACCGCGGGAACGGGCGGCCTTGGTGTAAAGAATACCAGCATAGGCGGCTATTCGCCCGCGATACAGATAATCGTGACGGTGTTTATGATACTTTTCGCGATAAACTTCAATACATACTTCTTTATAGCGAGGGCGAAGTTCCGCGAGGCGTTCACTACCGAGGTCATCGTATTTCTCATCATAGTGATACTCTCGTCGGCAACTATCGCGATAAACATCAACGGTATCTATAACAATATGGGCGAGTCCGTGCGGCATTCGACATTCACGGTCGCGGCGATAATGTCAACGACGGGCTTCAGCACCGTGGATTTCAATCTCTGGCCGGAGCTTTCGCGGGCACTCATAGTAATGCTGATGTTTGTGGGCGGCTGTGCGGGAAGCACCTGCGGCGGCATCAAGATCTCTCGTTTTATAATACTTTTCAAGGGTATGAAGAAGGAGCTTGAGGTGCTTATCCACCCGAAGCAGGTGAAGAAGATAAAGATAGACGGCCACCCGATAGAGCACGATGTGGTGCGCTCTGTAAATGTGTATATGGTGGGATTTGTGCTTGTGTTCGCGGTCTCGATGCTGATAATCTCGTTCGACGACCTCGACCTTATCACGAATTTCACGGCTGTGGCGTCGGCTATGAACAATGTCGGACCGGGGCTCGATCTTGCGGGACCCACGTCGAATTTCTCGATCTTTTCCGACCCTGTCAAGATAGTGCTCATCTTCGATATGCTCGCCGGACGACTGGAGCTTTTCCCGATACTGCTCCTGTTCTCTCCCGCAACATGGAAGAAGTGAAAAGACGGCCACGGAGTTCAACAGGTAAATATTTTGCTCTGTCACGGCAAACGGGAGAGTTTCAGTTAACTAAAAAACTGCCGTTGTGTGACACAGCGATCATTATTAAAAGGAGATATTTGTATGAAAAAGTTAAGCAGGATCATAGCGGCAGCCGGTGCGGCCGTATGTGCGTCGGCAGCCGCGGTATGTCTTTCGGCGTCCGCGTCCGCGGCGGGAAGCTCCTCGGCGATACGGATAAACTACGCGTATTTTGCCGATCAGGAGTTTATGAATTATGTGTCGGAGAAGTACGATTCCAATGGGGATAACATTCTTTCGCCGGATGAACGCAAAAATGTCGTGAGTATGGATGTCACCGGGTGTGACATCTACAGCCTCAAGGGCATAGAGTATTTCACCAATCTCAGATCGCTGCGCTGCGCCAGAAACGGTATCGAGAACATTGACCTTCGGTACAATACCGATCTCATTTATCTTGACTGCAGCGGCAATGAGCTGACAAAGCTCGACCTCAGCCGCAATACGGAGCTTACCGAGGTTTACTGCTCCAACAATCTGATAAAAACGATCAGCGTTATGAAGTGTGTAAGGCTCCAGAAGCTCGATTGCTCGGCAAATGACCTTACAAAGCTCCAGACTTCGAAATGCACCGATCTCAGATATCTCAAATGCTCCGATAACGGACTGCTCGAGATAGACCTTGTCAAGAACGAGAAGCTGGCGGAAGCCGATATAAGCGGCAATAAGATGACCCGTCTCGACCTTACCAAGAACAGCGCGCTGCTGAAAATGAACTGCGCCGACAACAAGATAAACGAAATAAAGCTTAACGGCTGTTCAAAGCTCACTGAGCTCAACATCTCGGGCAACCGCTTTACCAAGATAGACCTGTACAGGAACCCGGAGCTCACTGTGCTTGACTGCAGCCGCAACGAGCTTACTTCGCTGTCGCTTACGAGAAGCTCAAAGCTCGTGTCGGTAAACTGCGCCGACAATAAGCTCACAAAGGTGGATCTGACAAAGAACCCGCTCCTTCGTGAGTATAACTGTATGAACAACCAAATAAGCGAATATGATTTCTCCAAGAACCCCGCCCTTGAAGTATTCAACTGCGGCGGCAACGGCATAAAGAAGATATCCGTAGGCGCCGTTAAGACGCTTAAGAGCTTTGACTGCAGCAATAATCTCATCACAAGGATAGACCTTTCCAAAAACACCGCGCTCGAGGAGCTCAACTGCGGCGGCAACAGCATCGACGACATCGACCTTACCCCCTGCAAAAACCTCATAGAGCTCGATATAAGCGGCAATAAGCTCAATTACCTGCGCATCGAGGAAAACAAGCTGCTCAGAAAGCTCGTATGCTCGGACAATACTCTGCTTAAGCTCACCGTCGGCAAAAACGCGCTGCTCAGATACATAGACTGCTGCAACAACAGCATCGGCTCCCTCGACCTGAAAAACTGCACGATGCTCGAAGAGCTTTACTGCGCGCACAATCAGTTCAGGTCTCTCGACCTTACCAATAACCTTAAGATCGAGATGATCGACTGCTCCTTCAATGACCTTCCCAAGCTCAACCTGTACAAGAATACCGAGCTTAAGGAGCTCATCTGCAACGACAATCAGATAGCTGTGCTTGAAACAAACAAGAACAGCGCTCTTACCAGACTGTACTGCCAGAACAATAAGATAAAGGTGCTCGACCTCACCAAAAATTACTCGCTTGTCGAGCTCAACTGCAATGATAATCCTTTGGCGCAGCTTATTGTCCCGAAAGTGAATAATATCGAGATCTTTGAAAACAACAGCACTACCGTCAAATATGTCTGATACCCGAAAGGAGCGCCCTGTATGAGATTTTCCGACGGCTTCTGGCTCAATAAGCCCGGCTACGATGTAAGCTTCGCGACAGAGGCTTTTGAGATAAATGCCGACGAGCGGGGGATATCCGTATTCTGCACGGCTGGCCGGATAGACAGCCGCGGGCAGATGCTCGGCGGCCCCGCGCTGGAGATACGGTTCACATCAACGCTTGAAAATTCGATAAAGGTCACTGTTGACCACTACCGCGGGCAGGTTCGCAGAGCGCCGGAATTCGAGCTCTATGAGGACAGCTCGTTCAGACCCGTTATAAACAAGCTTGAAAACGGCAGCTGCGAGCTTGTTTCGGGGAATACAAGAGTCGTAACAGGTGCCGAAAAGGGCGCTTGGGAAACGAGATACTACTGCGGTGATAAGCTGCTTACAAAGCAGGGCTGGCGCACCACGAGCTATATCGAGGAGAACGCTCTGCGCACGGAGAATCGTATGCTCGCGAAACGCGGCGAACGCTTCTACACCGACAGCGATACCGACGACAACGCCTATATGCGCGAGATGTTCAATATCGCGGTAGGCGAGAGCATCTACGGCTTCGGTGAGAAGTTCACCACCTTCGTGAAAAACGGACAGACCGTGGAAGTATGGAACAATGACGGCGGCACCTGCACCGAACAGTCCTACAAGTCGATACCGTTCTATGTGTCGTCGCAGGGCTACGGGTGCTTTGTGAACCACCCCGAAAAGGTGACGTTCGAGGTCGCGAGCGAAACGGTGTCGAAGGTGCAGTTCACCGTACAGGGGCAGCATCTCGAATACTTCATCTTCGGCGGCGACACTATCGCCGATGTGCTGCGGACATATACCTCCCTTACCGGAAAGCCCGCCCTCCCGCCCGCAAGGTCGTTCGGACTGTGGCTGACGACATCGTTCACCACCGACTACAACGAGGAAACGGTCTCTCATTTCATAGATGAAATGGCGCGCCGTGACATACCGCTCGAAATGTTCCACTTCGACAGCTTCTGGATGAAAGGTTTCAGCTGGTGTGACCTGACGTGGGACAAAACGGGATTTCCCGACCCGGAGGCTATGCTCACACGCCTTAAAGCAAAGGGCGTTGGGATATGCGTATGGATAAACCCGTATATCTCGCAGCGTTCGTCAATGTTTGACGAGGGCGTGAAAAACGGATATTTCATAAAGAAAAAGGACGGCTCGGTGTTCCAGACCGATATGTGGCAGCCGGGAATGGCTATCGTTGATTTCACCGATCCCGCCGCGCGAGAATGGTACGCGGATAAGCTCCGCGAGCTTTGCAAAATGGGCGTTGACGTGTTCAAGACGGATTTCGGCGAGCGCATACCCACCGATGTGGTGTATCACGACGGCTCCGACCCGTACAAGATGCACAACTACTACTCTTATCTGTATAACAAGACCGTGTTCGGCGTGCTCGAGCAGTTTTACGGGAAGAACAAGGCCTGTCTCTTCGCGAGGTCGGCCACCGTCGGCGGTCAGCAGTTCCCTGTGCATTGGGGCGGCGACTGCTTCTCGAACTACGAGAGTATGTGGGAAACGATACGCGGCGGGCTGTCGCTGTGTATGTCCGGCTTCGGCTATTTCAGCCACGATATCTCCGGATTTGAGGCTACCGGCACGCCCGACCTGTACAAGCGCTGGTCGGCCTTCGGACTTATGTCCACGCATTCAAGACTGCACGGCAACAGCTCTTACCGTGTGCCGTGGAATTTTGACGAGGAAAGCTGCGATGTGCTTCGGCATTTCACCAAGCTCAAAGGCCGCCTGATGCCGTATCTGTTCACAAACGCGGTATATACGCACGAAACGGGTGTTCCGATGATGCGGGCAATGGTCGTTGATTACACGAATGACCCCGCGGTGCGCTCGATAGATACGCAGTATATGCTCGGTGACTCGCTGCTCATAGCGCCGGTATTCAACGAGGAGGGAACGACGCAGTTCTACCTTCCCGACACCGGTATCTGGACGGACATACAGACGGGCGAGGAGCTTCCCGGCGGCAGGTGGTACGAGAAGAAGTACGACTACTTCGGTATGCCGCTGTACGCGAAGCCGGGCTCTATGATAGCCTACGGTGATTTCAGACGCGGCTTTGATTACGACTATGCGGACGGTGCAAAAATAGTCATATACGGTCTCGATGACGGGAGGACTGCCGAAACGAAGCTGTATGACAGTGAAGCCAAGCTCGTGCTGACGGTAAAAGCGGTCAGAAACGGCGATACGATAAAGGTAATGTCGGAGGGAACGGCGAAAAACTTCACGGTCGAGAGCAGACAAGGTCTGAAAACAGAAATGTCATAATTGTGCGCAAAAGCACATAAATATGAACAAAGCAAGAAAGGCAAGGTAAAAAAATGAGAAAGTATATTGCGGAATTTATCGGCACCTGCGTGCTTGTGACGCTCGGCTGCGGTACTGCGATGCTGGTTGGCTGTGACGCGGCGAGCGGCTGCGGCTATATCCTTACGGCGCTCGCATTCGGACTGGTGATCGTGGGAATGGCGTATTGTGTCGGGAACATTTCCGGCTGTCACATCAATCCTGCCGTATCGGTCGCGGTATTCTGCACCGGCGGAATGAGCCTTAAGGAGCTTATTTTCTACATCATAGCGCAGTGTCTCGGCGCGTTTGCGGGCTCGGGGATACTTTCGGCGATATTCACGCTCGGCGGGGTAGAGGACAAGACGGGCGGTTTTGGCGCGAACGGTCTTGCTGGCGTGAACGGCAGCGCGGCTGCGGGCATAATCGTTGAGATCGTGCTGACATTCGTATTTGTTCTGACTATTCTCGGCGTTACGTCGAAGAAAGCGAACCACGGCTCATTCGGCGGCCTTATCATCGGCCTTACGCTGACGCTCGTACACATTCTCGGCATAGGTCTTACCGGTACTTCGGTGAACCCCGCGAGAAGCATAGCTCCTGCTGTTATAGCCGCAATAAACGGCAACGGCCAGCCTCTTTCCGAACTCTGGGTATTCATCGGCGCCCCGATAATAGGTGCCTGCATAGCAGCCGTAGTGTATAAGCTCCTCGAGCACGAGAGCAAGTGAGAGAGCCGCACAAGAGAGTCGCACAAGAGAGTCGCTGCGCTCGAGAAGATCGCTGACGCGATTGGGGGGAGAGGAAACCTTTTCTGAAGAAAAGGTTCTCCTCTCCCCCCAAGCCCCCCTCTCTTTCCAAAAAACTTTGCTGGCTTCGCAGTTAAGATCACAGCAACTGCTCCTATTATAAGATACATCGGACAAACAAAAACAGCACCGTGCATATTGTACGATGCTGTGTTTTTTACTGCCGGAAAGCAGTATGCCGCAAAAGGAGCAGTTACTATAGTTCAAACTGCGGAGCCACTACAAGTTTTTTGGAAAGAGAGGGGGTTCGGGGGAGTTAAGCTCCCATATAGAAGTTCCCCTGTTTCCTTTGGCAGCGCGATCTCTCACGCTGCCGCTTTCTTGTATTCTCTGCTGTCCACCATTACCGTAACAGCGAGAACCTTGAATCTGAAATGTATCTCGACTTCC
>JAFTAG010000043.1 GCA_017458655.1 Ruminiclostridium sp.
AAGAACAAACACCGCCGGAGAGTTCCAGTATATCGTTATCTCGTTCAGTGAATAGCTTGCCGTGTCGTCGGCATAGCACTTCATCGGCGGCGTTCCTTCCGGTATCACAGTTCTTGCGAACGGATCCGAACGATGTCCGTTGGGACCGCCCGCTACCATTCCCGGTATGCATTCTTCTACACCGTCGGCGAACGCGGGACGCAGGTGGGGATAGTTGCAGCGGAACTCGCCGACACCCGTGATATAGCTTATCCCGAGCGGGTTCTCGCCGAGAAGACAGTGCAGATGACGCTCGGCGTATTCGCGGCAGGTATGGTCACCGAAGAGAACATCGGTTATCGCGAATATCATTGCCTTCGTCATAAGCCCCATATTGCTTCCCCAGCAGTAATCTGCGCTTTCCATTGCTATCCCGTAACCGCAGTTATCGGCGATCTTCTTCAGTTCATTCGCGTGTCTGCGAAACATATTTTTCAGCTTGTGCAACAGATTAACGTCCTTACCCTGTTTACAGAGGATATACGCGAGAGCTCCAAAGCCTCCGACTTCCCCATAACCGAGCGCGGTAAGCGGGAAATCCCTGTCAAGCGCCGAAACGAGCTTGTCATGATATTTAAGTTCGCCGGTGAGCGCATACATTTCTGAATACGCCCAGAAGCGGTTCGAGTGATCGTCGCGCTCGCCGTAAGAGCCTGTATTGCAGCCTTCCGGGTTTTCAAAGCCGATGAACTGCGGGTGCTTATCGAGCCATTCGACCGACTTTACGGCGGCTTTCAGAAGCTTTTCCGAGAACTCTTTGTCGTAAGTTTCATATATGCCCGACGCAAGCGCGCATACAGCTGCAAAGTCGGCTGTCGCCATGGACGAAACGGGGAAAACGAACATCTCCGCTGTGTCGTCCTCGGGCATAACGAACGGCGCGTGCATAGCGGTCGTCGCCTTGTGATAAACGCCGCCCTCGCTGTTCTGCATTTTTAAGAACCATTCGAGCTCATACCGTACTTCCGAAAGAATGTCGGGCATTCCCTTCTCCGGTATGTTCAGCTCCTGTTTTTCAAACATTTCGGGAAATAGCCTGAACGCGTAAAGAAGATGAGCCGCTGCACAGGCTCCCGCCGTCACATATCTGCCGTAGTCGCCCGCATCGTGCCAACCTCCGGTCACATCAAGAGTCACGCTCCTGTCATCCCACAGCTTTGCGGGCGCTGTATGGCATTTCCTGTGATGCCATACTCCTGCATGATGCTCATCAAGACCGCATCCACAGCGCAGGTAATAGAACGCTTTTGATGTTTTGTTGAAAACATCGTCGTAAACGTCGTCGCCGATACGGAACATAGCGGAGGCTTTGCCGCCGGCTTTCACACAATAGCTGCCGACTTCGATAAATGACGAAAAATCGGCGAGCCACACATTGTCGCCGGACGCTTCGTCGTACCCTGCAAAGACCGGTGTGCCAGAATAGCGTACTTTTCCGTTGATATCCGTGATCTCAAAGTTTTCGCACTCAAACGGGACAACAGCTTTTTTTACGCTGCCGCAAAAATATCCCGTCTGATCGACGAATATGCCGAACGGTGTTATTCTCGGAGAGACCGGTGTAGTATCAAAATATTTTCTGTTCATAGATCCACCCGATTTAAGCTGTTTTATGCAGAAGCTTTTTTAAAGTGTCCGTTATTACAAGATACAGTATCCCTACTACTATCAGCAAGACAAGTATAACGATGATCCACCATTCGCAGCCCATAAACGGAAGTTCGTCCGTAAAGCCGAACGCCCCGGCGGGGCTTCCCCAGTTCAGGAAGAAATAAGGATATGTGATCCCTTCCGCGAACTCCCAGCCGCAAATATATCCTATACCCGCGTATGCCGCATACAGAAGCGGCGGGATCGTGACCCATATGACGCTGCGCTTTCTTATGTCACCGCTCACGCCGGTCACAAAGAAGTCGATAACTGCCGCCAGCGGGACAACAACATGGGTAAGTATGTTCTGTACGTTCCATGCCGCGTCGCCCATTGTCGGAGCAAGCACAAAGCAGAACACAACTCCCGTCAGCGTTATGGAGACCGTTCCGACGAACTTGACGACATACCATCCTCCGGAGACCGGCTTTTTCCCATTAATAACGAACATTCCGATAACACTTATCACGGCGACGGCAATGTTCGACTGTATCGTGAAGAACATAAGTACGTTCGCGCCGCCCATGAACGAATCCTTACCGGCGTACCAGCTCAGGAACGTACCTATCGCCGAGGACATAAAAACTATTATTTTCAATGCGGAAGAAACTATCTTCTGCGGTCTTGATATCTCATTCACGGCAATCACCAGTTCGTCCTGTCGGGGTCTGCCGAAAGTCCCACACATCCCGTAAGCCCTGATATCGTCCTCATATCCGCACCCGAAAGAGTGAAGCCGAACACATCAAGATTTTCTTTCATCCTGTCCGGGTTTACAGTCTTCGGCAGCGGCAGAAAGCCGTTCTGCAAGCTCCAGCGAATGCACACCTGAGCAACGCTCCTGCCGTAATCCATTGCTATCGCATTCATTTGAGGTATGCCGAATATCTTGCCGGTTCCGAGCGGACTGTACGCTTCAAGCAATATACCCCTTTCCTTACAGTACGCTACAAGCTCGTTCTGCGTGTCGCCGGGGCAGAGACGAATCTGATTTGCCATAGGCGCGATTCTTGCGGTCTTCATCAACTCGTCTATGTGGTGCTGCCGGAAATTGCTTATACCTATCGCGCGTATCTTTCCCGCACCGTAAAGCTCCTCGAATGCCTTCCATGTCTCGGCGTTGGTCTGCTGCCAGGTGTTGCGGAACTGTAAAGGATTCGGCCAGTGTATCAAGAACAGATCGACATAATCCGTTCCGAGGTCACGCAATGTCTTATCAAAAGATGACATCGTATTATCATATCCGTGATTCGGATTATCAAGCTTTGAGGTGATGAATACTTCATTACGTGGGATCCCGCTCTTTTTTACTGCCTTTCCAACAGCTTCCTCGTTGTGATAGCCCTGCGCCGTGTCGATATGACGATATCCCGCCTCCAAGGCGGTAAGAAGCGCGTCCACACCGGTGTCATCATTCGGGATCTGCCATGTTCCGAACCCGATAACGGGCATTTTTACATCGTTTGAAAGAATGTAGTATTCCATATTGTCCTCCTGTTGTTTTACTGCACGACAAGTTTTTGCTTTTTTCTGTGACACATCGTCTTTCCGCTCTCGCGCGAATATATCACCTTGTATGCCGCCGCGTTGAGTATCAGCGCGCCTACCCACGCGCATATCTCGGCATACGCTGTTGCCCTGAAACCTATCTGTCCGATAAACAGCGAGATCGTCCCGATACGCAGCACCATCTCCGCGATACCGGAGATCATCGGCATAAGCGGAAATCCCATGCCCTGTACGGCATTGCGGAACACAAACAGCATATCCACCGAGAACAGCATGACTCCGCATATCGGAAGAAATTCCGCTGCATAGCCTATCTGTTCTTCTCCGGTAAGCAGCAGCGAAGCAAGCCATTCGGGAAAGAAAAGCATGGCCGTACCGAGCACCGCGTAGGATATCCCCGCGATCAGGAGGCATACTTTCAGCCCCTCGGATATCCTGTCAAAACGCTTTGCGCCGTAGTTCTGACCTGTATATGCGGACATCGAGAATCCCGCAGTGCACGCAGGCTGCATAAACATATTGATGTATTTGCTGCACGCGGAGTACGCCGATGTGTATGCGACACCAAGACCGTTGACGAAGTACTGCACCACCATGCAGCCTACAGCGGTTATCGAATTCATCAGTGCCATAGGCACGCCGTTCTTCATCAGCTTTGCGTACAGCGCACCGTCCGGCTTTGTGTCGCTGTCCTGTTTTCTGAGGAAGTCGATGCCGCGGAGCTTTTGCAGACAAACGACGCCGGAGATGATCTGCGAGATGATCGTAGCTGCCGCTGCTCCCCATACGCCTGTGCGCAGGACGAAAATGAACAGACTGTCCATCGCGATGTTGAGCACCGACGATATCACTATCGCTTTGAGCGGCGTTTTGCTGTCGCCGAGTGAGCGGAGAATGCCCGCGCTCATATTGTAGAAGATCGTCGCGGAAAGTCCGCCGAAAAGTATGTACCCATAAGTCAGGCTGTCTCCGATTATGCTCTCGTCCGTCTGCATAAGCGTCAGCACCGGATGCAGGAACACGATGCTCAGTACTGTGAGGGCGCTTGTAATGATGACTGCGAGCCGTATCATTGCAGACAGCGTCCGGCGCAGCTCCGGAAAGTCCTTTTCGCCGTATCTCTGTGCGATCAGCACCGAGAACCCATTTGCAAGTCCCATTGAAAATCCGATTATCAGGAAGCACAGCGAGCCCATATTTCCTACTGCCGCGAGCGCGTTGTCACCGAGACCGCGCCCGACTATTGC
>JAFTAG010000291.1 GCA_017458655.1 Ruminiclostridium sp.
AGCGTAAGCGGCCTCTGTTCTCTCGAGCGTAAGCGGCTCTCTGCTCCCGCGGGTGGGTTTGATGCAATTTTCAGATAATTTTCTCAATTTCAACAAATTGGGTGTTGATTTTTATTACGAAATGTGATATACTTATAGAATATTTGGGGGACGAAGTTCGGACGAAATTCCCGAGAAGGAGACGAAAATGCACAAGGACGTTGAACGGATACTATTTACCGAAGAGCGCATACACGAGGCGGTAAGCGGGATAGCGGCGCACATTACGTCTGATTATGCCGACAGCAGCGGACTGATCGTTGTGGGGATACTCAAAGGCGCGTGTGTGTTTATGACCGACCTTATACGCGAGATAAAGCTGGACTGCACCATTGACTTTATGGTCGCGAAGTCCTACGGGAATTCCACGGTTTCGTCCGGGAACGTCCGTATCCTCAAAGACCTCGACAGCGATATCGCGGGAATGGACGTACTTATCGTGGAGGATATCCTCGATACGGCAAGAACGCTGTCGGCCGTGAAGACCTACCTTCTCGGCAAGAGACCCGCTTCGGTGAAGATATGCACGCTGCTCGACAAGGTCGCCGCCGAAAAAGTCGGCGATGTCAGAGCGGATTACAAGTGCTTCGATGTCGAAAACGAATTCGTTGTGGGATATGGGCTCGATTATGCCGAGCACTACCGCAATCTTCCGTATATCGGCGTTCTGAAAAGATCGATCTATGAACACTGACAATTCCTATATCTTTTCTATATATCATACATGGCCGGGCGGGAATGCTCCCCGAGGTCACGGAAAGGCGGTCTAAATGCAGTCAAACAAATTCAAGGGAGTTATAATCTACGTTCTGATAATACTCCTTCTCGTGATCGGACTTATCACGATACTCAACAATATCGTTCCGAAGTACGGCAACGGCAATATCTCCCAGTTCACCGGAACATACTCGGAGCTTGTGGATAAGTTCGACAATCTGGAGATCACGCAGTTCGAGCTCGATCTCGGCAGCGGGAATATCATCTTCAAGCTTAAGGGCAACGAAAATATGTCGTACAGGTACAGCGTTCCGAGCGTGAACCTCTTTCTTAACGACACCATAGACTACCGCGAGAAGTATAATTCCGCAAACAGCACCAAGCTGAAATACAACTACCTGCCGGTGAACGACAACACCTTCCTCATAAGCTTTGTGCCGTACCTCATACTGATAGCGCTGATGATAGGCTTCACCTTCGTCATTATGCGTCAGACCACGGGCGGCGGGAAAATGACCTCGTTCTCGCGCGCGAATACCCGCAACCAGCCCGCAAACGGCAAGAAGGTCACCTTCAATGATGTCGCGGGCGCGGACGAAGAAAAGCAGGAGCTCGAAGAGATCGTTGACTTTATGAAGAACCCGCGCAAGTATCAGGAGCTCGGCGCGCGCATACCCAAAGGCGTGCTGCTGGTAGGCCCTCCCGGTACCGGTAAGACGCTGCTCGCGAAGGCAGTCGCGGGCGAGGCGGGAGTCCCGTTCTTCTCGATAAGCGGCTCCGACTTTGTGGAAATGTTCGTCGGTGTCGGTGCGTCGCGTGTGCGTGACCTTTTTGACCAAGCCAAGAAGCATACCCCCTCGGTAGTCTTCATAGACGAGATAGACGCGGTAGGACGTCAGAGAGGCGCAGGTCTCGGCGGCGGTCACGATGAACGTGAGCAGACGCTCAACCAGCTGCTCGTTGAAATGGACGGCTTTACCGAAAATCAGAACATCATAGTTATGGCGGCCACCAACCGCCGTGATATCCTCGACCCCGCTCTGCTGCGTCCCGGACGCTTCGACAGGCAGATAGTGGTCAGCTACCCCGATATCAAGGGCAGAGAGGAGATACTCAAAGTCCATACCAAAAACAAGAAGCTCTCGCCCGATATCAACCTCGCCACTATCGCGAAGTCAACGGCGGGATTTACCGGCGCCGACCTCGAGAACCTTGTCAATGAGGCGGCACTGCTCGCGGCACGAAAGAACCGCAAGGCTATCGTGCAGGAGGATATCGAGGAGGCGTCTATCAAGGTGGTAACGGGCCCCGAAAAGAAGTCGAGAGTGGTAACGGACGCGGAAAAGAAGCTTACGGCCTACCACGAGGGCGGTCACGCGGTCTGCACCTACTTCTGCCCCACGCAGGATAAGGTGCACCATGTCACGATAATCCCGCGCGGCTCGGCGGGCGGCTTCACGATGTCGCTCCCCGACCACGACAAGAATTACCGCAGCAAGACGGAAATGGAGGAATCGCTCGTCGTACTGCTCGGCGGACGTGTCGCCGAAAAGGTGGTGCTCGATGATATCTCCACCGGCGCGTCCAACGATATCGAGCGCGCTACGAACATCGCGAGAAGTATGGTGACGCGCTACGGCTTCAGCGAGAAGCTCGGCCCGATAGTTTACGGCACCAACGACGCGGAGGTGTTCCTCGGCCGCGATTACTCGCACGGCAGGAATTATTCCGAGAACATCGCCGGCGAGATCGACGCGGAGATACGCGAGATAGTCGAGACGGCTTACGAGAACGCAAGAAATATCCTCGAAACGCACCGCGACTGCCTCGAAAGAGTTGCGCAGTACCTTATGAAGCATGAGAAAATGGACGGCGATATGTTCGAGCTCATTATGAAGAACGAATATGTCGAGCCCGAGGAGAAGTCCGAG
>JAFTAG010000292.1 GCA_017458655.1 Ruminiclostridium sp.
CAGGGCTTTGAGATGATAGCCTCGATCTACGGTTTGTCCGGGGAATATTTCAAACGCAGGTATTCCGGGCTGTCGGAAAAGCTCGGTTTCGCGGAGCTGTCGGAATACAGGGTGAAAGACCTTTCGCTCGGACAGAAAATGCGGGCGGAGCTGGGCGCGGCGCTGCTGTACGAGCCGAAGCTGCTTCTGCTTGACGAGCCGAATGTCGGGCTTGACGAAAACGGGAAATCCGCGCTATGCGAAGCCCTGAAACAGGGCTCGGAAAGCGGGATGACGGTGCTGCTCACATCTCACGATATGGCAAGCGTATCAAGGGCATGCACAAGGCTCGTTATCCTTGACGGCGGGAAGCTCGTATTTTACGGAAGCCTCGACAACCTGCGGAGCAGGTACCTGCCGATAAACCGGATGACCGTGCGTTTCGGCGGCAGAGTTCCCGACCTCGACGATATCCCGTCGGTAAAATATTCGCTCGAAGGTAATTCGCTGACGCTCGAATATAACGCAAATCACATAACGGCGGCGGAGATCACGGCATTGCTGCTCAGACAAACCGAGATAACGGAGATCGCCATACACAAGCCCGATCTCGAAGAACTTATAATGCAGATAAGGGGAGAAAAATGAGCTTTATCGAAGTAAAAAACATCAGCAAGACATTCAAGGTGAGCAAGCGCGGGAGCGGCATCCCCGGTATGCTCGCCAACCTCGTCGCGCCGAAATACGAAAAGCGGGAAGCCGTAAAGGATATCAGCTTTTCTATCGGGCAGGGCGAAACAGTGGGATTTATAGGTCCCAACGGCGCGGGAAAATCCACGACTATCAAAATGCTGTCCGGCATTCTCTATCCCGACAGCGGCGAGATCACCTGCTCGGGCGTTATCCCGTACAAGCAGCGCAAGAGCTATGTCGGCAGGATAGGCGTTGTGTTCGGGCAGAGATCGCAGCTTCAGTGGGACTTGCCCGTAAAGGACAGCTTTGAGCTGCTGAAAGCGATATACCGCATACCCGATGATGTGTATAAGAAAAATCTCGGAAGATTTACGGAAATGCTGGATATGAGCGGATTTATAGATCAGCCCGTCCGTCAGCTCTCGCTCGGTCAGCGTATGCGTTCGGATATCGCGGCGGCGCTGCTCCATTCACCCGAGGTAGTCTTTTTCGACGAACCGACTATCGGCGTCGATGTTATCGGGAAAGAGGCGATACGCGGCTTTATCCGCGAGCTCAACGCCGAAGACAATGTGACGATGATCTTCACCACCCACGATATGCAGGACATCGAAAAGACCTGCAAGCGCGTCATAATAATCGACAAGGGCAGCAAGGTCTATGACGGGGCACTCACCGATATCCGTGAGCATTACGATCAGACCCGGACGCTCGAAGTCGAGTTTACGACAAATACCGAGACCGAGCCTATAAACGGCGTTGAGACCGAGGATATTGACGCGCGGCACAAGCGCTTCATTTTCGGCAAAGACATACATATCAACGACCTTATGTCGCAGCTGCTTCAAAACTACAGCGTGCGTGACATAAACATCTCCGAGCCGGATATCGAGAGCATTATAAGAAAAATCTACAGCAGGGAGGGAGCCGCGTGACAGCATATATCGCCTACGCCAGAAAGGTATTTCTCGGCAGGAGCGCGTACCGCTTCGACCACCTTATGAGCATACTTTCGGTCGTTTTGCAGTTCTTTATTTTCTGCGAGATATACCGCGCGCTGTACGGCGGAGCGGAGCAGATCGACGGCATAACGATGTCGATGGTTACAACTAATTTCGTCCTGTCGCTGGGACTTGGCACTATATTCTCGCCGGACGACTATTTTCTGCCCAATAAGATATGGGACGGGAGCATTTCCACGGAGCTGCTGCGCCCGATAAGCTTCAAGGGTCGAATGATAGCCGAGAATGTCGGTGATTCCGCGTTCAATCTGATATTCAAATTCATTCCCGTGCTTATCGTCGCCCTCCTTACGACGGGAGTTGAACCGCCTGCCGATATCCCGTGTCTGCTGCTGTTCATACTAAGCGCGGTACTCGGCTACGGCGTTTTGTGGAGCATCAGCTTTGCGATACAGATGACCTCGTTCTGGCTGATAAATATATGGAGCCTTGTCACTATCAAGAATGTGTTTGTCAATGTGCTTTCCGGCTCTATGATACCGCTGTGGTTCATGCCCGAATGGATGCAGGGAGTGCTTGATTTCACGCCGTTCGCGTCAATTTACTTCACGCCGGTGCAGATATATTTAGGTCAGCTCTCCTATGGGGAGATCGCCGCAAAATGCGCGATACAGCTTGTGTGGATAGTGCTGATATACCTGATCGGTGAAATTCTGTGGCGAAAGGGACAGCGCAAGCTGATAGTTCAGGGGGGCTGAAATGAGAGACACACTACACTTAATGGCAGTCTATACGAAAACAACGGCAAAGGCGTGGTTCCAGTACCGTGTCGATGCCGTGCTCAGGTCGCTTGCGGTATTCCTGCGCGAAGCCACGGGAATAATCGTGATATGGTTCACGCTGCTGAAATTCGACACACTGAACGGCTGGGATATCTACGAAATGCTGTTCCTGTTCAGTCTGCTTTTCCTCACCTACGGGATAATGATAATCTTCTTCACGGGGCTCAGAGATTTCGGAAAGACAGTCCGCGACGGGAGCTTTGACAGGTTCATACTGCGCCCGAGGGGGCTTCTGTTTCAGATAATATTCGTAAATTCCGACTGGTTCGCGGCTATCGGTCACGGCGGGCTCGGTCTGGTGCTGTTCCTGCTGTCCGCGGGGAAGGTCGGCATACGGTGGGATCTCTTCAACGCGCTGTACTACGTTCTGACAGTCGCGGGCGGGGTGCTGATACAGGGCGCGGTATTCCTGCTGCTTGCGGCGCTGAATATCTATCTGCTGCAAACGGAAAGCTTAAAAGAGATGCTTTACTGGAATATGCGCAAGTTCGCGGGCTATCCGATAAGCATTTTCAACAGGTTCATTCGGATAATTATGATATATGTTATGCCGTTCGCATTCGTGAACTACTTTCCGGCGCAGTTCCTGCTCAGAAAAAGCGATATGGCGGAGTACCCCGAAATATATATGTATCTTACGCCCGTCATCGGTATTCTGATGTACTTGGCGGCATACTGCTTCTGGCGGTTCAGCATACGGTTTTATAAAAGCTCGGGAAATTGACGGACCGATCGGGTGATAAAAAGCTTTATAACGTTTAGGGGTTTGGAGGAATATCAAAAGAAACGGGATCTAAATGTGTTGAGCCCAATAAGCTTTGTGATTTTTTTGCAAAAAAGTATTGCAAGTTCAAAATAATTGTGATATAATATATAGTAGCGATTTGTTGCAGTTTTCACAAAACTTTCACACAAAGGGGTTGACATCATGCTCGGAATGTGCTGCGCTTTAGCAAGCAAGGCTGACAGCGGCCTCTTTTTCGGTGCACCCTTTAATAAAGCGATCGGCGTCTCTATGTCGTGATACGGCACAGGGACGTTTTTATATATATTCCACAAAACCCATAATAAAATGAAAGGAAAGATGTAAAAAATGACGAGGCAGAAAACATTCCCGAAACGTATGCTGTGCGTTATCCTGTCGGTGTGCATGATAGTCACCTGCCTGACGGGTATGAACTTCACCGTTTCGGCGGCGACGTACACCGAAACTTCCACGTTCCCGACTACTGCCGGCTACTGGAAGCTGACGCAAAACGTTGAGATCCCCAAATTTACCAGATTTGAGACAGGCGTAAATCTCGATCTCAACGGAAAGACCGTTACAATAACGGGTACGGCATATCTTTACTTACCCTCAAATGTTTCCGTAACTCTGGAAAACGGTTACATCAAGAGCACATCGACCTATAAGAATATAATAGAGGCCGATTCAATGGCAAGGCTGACGCTCAACGGCGTAAGCATTGACGGACAGGATAAGGCTCATACGGCGATCTATGCCAATTCTTCGACCGAAGTCAAGATAAGCAAGCACGATACCTTTGGCCGTTCGGTTATCA
>JAFTAG010000293.1 GCA_017458655.1 Ruminiclostridium sp.
ACGAACGGCGCGGGACTGCCGCTCGTGAAATATACCCACAAGGCGGGACAGGAGAATACCCCCGACGACCCGGATTATGTTAAGGAGACCGGACACCCGAGCTACCGTGCGGACGACGCGCTGTGGCTGTTCCCGACAGTTTATAAGTATATCTCCGAGAGCGGCGACAGCGCCTTCCTCGACGAGGAGATATTCTACGCGAACAACGGCGAGAAGGGCACGGTCTATGACCACTTAAAGCGCGCCATAAAGTTCTCCATGGACAACTTAGGCGGTCACGGTATGCCCGCGGGTCTGCATGCAGACTGGAATGACTGCCTGCGTCTCGGAAAGCTCGGCGAATCCACGTTCGTTGCGTTCCAGCTCGTTTACGCGATAAAGATACTCAAAAAGTACGCGGAAGAAAAGAACGACGCGGAATACATCAGGTACCTCGACGACGTTATGGCAAAGCTCGACCCGATACTCGCGGCCTGCTGGAACGAGGACAGGTGGATCCGCGGCTACAAGGAGGACGGCGAGATCATCGGCCAGCGTACCGACCCCGAGGCCAATATGTGGCTCAACCCGCAGTCGTGGTCGGTCATCTCCGGCTACGCGAGCAAGGAGCAGGGCGAAAAGGCTATGGACAGCGTAGAGCGCGAGCTTAACACGCCCTACGGCGCAATGGTAATGTACCCGCCTTACAACAAACACGGCTTCGACGGCGCGCTCATGCGCTGCTTCAACGCCTGCACCAAGGAGAACGCCGGTATCTTCTCGCAGCCGCAGGGCTGGCTGATACTCGCGGAGTCCAAGCTCGGACACGGCGACAGAGCATATAAATACTGGAAGGAAGCTTCCCCCGCCACATACAACGACAAGGCCGAGAACCGCGTCCTCGAGCCGTATGTATTCGGTCAGTTCGTTGAGGGCAAGGACAGCCCGTTTGCCGGACGCGCTCACGTTCACTGGCTGACCGGTACCGCTTCCACCGTTATGGTGGGAACTACCGAGGGTATCCTCGGTCTCAATCCCGAGACAAAGGGCATCGTCATCGACCCGTCTATCCCGTCCGAGTGGAAGGAATTCACCATGGATAAGACCTTCCGCGGCAAGAAGCTCCACGTTACGGTCAAGAACCCGAACGGCTCGCAGCACGGCGTAAAGAGCGTTACCGTCAACGGTACAAAGCTCGACGGCATACTTATCGAGGACTCTATACTCAAAGACGATAACGAAGTTATCATTGAAATGTAATACGCTTAGATTTGAACCGACAGCAATAAACCGCTTTCCCCCGCCTTCGGCGGGGGAAAGCATATTATACGCCGCAGACGGCGTAAATATATTTAAAGGAAAAGTTATGAATTTAGCAAACAAACTCACGATGTTTCGTGTGATACTTGTGCCGTTCTTTATCGCGGCGCTGATGATACCGATGATACCCTGCCGCTTTACTGTCGCGCTGGTGATATTCGCCCTCGCGAGCATCACCGATATGCTCGACGGTAAAGTCGCAAGAAAATACAATATGATAACCGACCTCGGGAAATTCCTCGACCCGCTCGCGGACAAGGTGCTTGTCGCTGCGGCGCTGATATGCTTTATCGAGCTCGGTTACGCGCCGTCGTGGGCGGTATGGCTCATTATCGCGCGGGAATTTATGGTCTCCGGCATTCGCCTTATCGCTGCGGGAAGCGAGAAGAAGCTGGTCATTGCAGCGAACATCTGGGGCAAGCTCAAAACAGCCTCCACAATGGTCGCTATCTGCGTGATACTTGTGCTGCACATACTCGCGGACGACTTTGCAGTGATCGGGGGAACTTTCCCGACGCAGCTCATAACCGACATACTGCTGTATGTCTGCACATTCCTCACCGTGCTCTCGGGTATCATCTATCTGTATGACTACCGCGAAGTGCTGAAGGAGAGCAAAAGTTGAAAAAGGTAC
>JAFTAG010000294.1 GCA_017458655.1 Ruminiclostridium sp.
AAGAAAATATGAACAACAGACCGCCGGAAATGAGAGGCGCGCCGCCGCCCGGAGCCGGGAACGGTGCTCCGCCGCCGGGAATGCCCGGACGCCCCGACCCGAAAGCTATGAAAAAGGTCGGACTGCTGATGAGCCTTTTTATGGGCATCACACTCAGCATATTCCTGTCGCTGACGGGGCTCCTGCAGTCGGGGCAGTCGTTCACATTTCTCGATTTTCTGCTTAATTTCGGCATCAGCTTTGTAATAAGTATGGTGATAGGTTTTATAGTTCCGATGAAAAAAGTGGGAGAAAGCGCCGTGCGCGGTGCAAAGCTGCGTCCCGGCTCGTGGGGAGCCCGCTTCCTCGAATCGCTGATCTCCGACCTTATCTACACCCCCGTGATAACCGTCGCAATGGTCACTATCGCTTATTTCAACGTTATGAGCCACATTCCCGAGGGAGTCGCGGGGCCGCCTTACGTTCCCATGCTGATAAAGTCGCTGCTCATCAGCCTCGGCGTGGGCTATGTGCTGATATTCATTTTTATGCCGCTTTATCTGAAATTGTCGATGAAGCTCTGCGGCATCGCTCCCCCGCCCGGAGCTCCCCCGAGACCGCGGCAATAACACTTATAAACCGCATTGTCATGCCGACTTTGCGGTTTTTCTTTTTATATTGCAAAAAATATGTTGCAATTGTCCCGAAAATGTGGTATAATATTATGAATATACTGTAAATGGCGGTGAAACAGCGTAACAATGCGGATAATCGGCATAGACCCCGGATACGCGATAGTGGGCTTCGGAGTGATAGAATATGAGCGGAGAAGGTTCGATGTGATAGATTACGGCGCGATAACCACCGACGCCGATACGGATTTCAACACCCGCCTGCTCGAGATATACGGCGACGTATGCAGTATCTTCGACCGCTACAAGCCCGAGTCTATGGCGATAGAGCGGCTGTACTTCACCACCAACCAAAAGACGGCTATCGCGGTCGCGGAAGCCCGCGGTATAGTCCTGCTGGCGGCGAGACAGCGGAACATCGACATTTTCGAATACACCCCGCTGCAGGTCAAGAACTCCATAACCGGCTACGGCAAGGCCGTGAAAAAGCAGGTGCAGGAGCTCACCAAAAACATATTGAAGCTCCCGGAGATACCAAAACCGGACGACACCGCCGATGCGCTCGCAATAGCGGTCTGTCACGCACATTCGTTCAATTCACAGCTCAGCAGGCTCGGCTGAACAGCGATATTAAACAGTGCAAGCTGTAAAAGCCGCTGCGGAAAGGTCTAACAATGATATACAGCGTAAGAGGCAAGCTCACCCACAAGACAAACGATCTCGCGGTCGTGGAATGCGCGGGCGTGGGCTATGCCTGCAGGACAACGAGCTACACGCTCTCACCGCTCAAGCTCGGCGAGGAGGTCTTCCTGCTCACATATATGAACGTCCGTGAGGACGCAGTGGAACTGTTCGGCTTCGGTGAGGCCGCCGAGCTCAACTGCTTCAAGCTGCTGCTCTCGGTCAACGGTGTAGGCCCCAAAGCCGCGCTCTCGATACTTTCGGATATGTCGCCGCAGGGCTTCGCGCTGTGCGTTGCGCAGGGAGACAGCAAGGTGCTGACACGCGTTCCCGGTATCGGCAAAAAGACCGCCGACCGCATAATACTCGAGCTCAAAGACAAAATGACCGACCGTATCGGCGAGATATCCTCCGACACATACGCGGAGCTCTCCAAGCCCGCAGCCGTCTCGGGAAATGCAGCCGAGGCCGTAACGGCGCTCACCGCCCTCGGATTTACCGCTGCACAGGCGCAGAAAGCGCTCGCAGGCCTCTCCCCCGACCTCTCCGTCTCGGAAATGGTCAGGGAAGGCTTGAAGAAGATCGGCAGCATAAAGTGAGTTTTTCCTGCGAATACAGGAAATTTTCACCCGACCGTGATAATGCCAAGCAATGCAGTCATACAATTCAGGAGATGAGAAATTGATAGAGATGAACAACGACCGCGAGCAGGTCACGCATTCCTCGCGGCTCACCGAACCGGAGCTCACGCCCGAGGATACCGACATAGAGTTCAGCCTGCGCCCGAAATTCCTCAGCGAATACATCGGACAGGACAAGGTAAAGGAAAATATGTCGGTCTATATCAAAGCGGCGCGTGACCGTAAGGAATGCCTCGACCACGTCCTGCTGTACGGCCCTCCCGGCCTCGGAAAGACCACGCTTTCCCGCATTATCGCCAACGAAATGGGCGTAGGTATCAGCATCACGTCGGGTCCCGCGATAGAAAAGCCCGGCGACCTCGCTTCGATACTCACCAATCTGAAAGACGGCGATGTGCTGTTCATAGACGAGATACACCGTATGTCACGGCAGGTCGAGGAGATCCTCTACCCCGCTATGGAAGACAACGTGCTCGATATAATCATCGGCAAAGGCCCCTCGGCGCAGTCGATACGCATCGACCTGCCGAAGTTCACGCTCGTGGGTGCAACTACCCGCGCGGGACAGCTCACAAGCCCGCTGCGTGACAGATTCGGCATAATACAGCGGCTTGAGCTCTACACCGAGGATCAGCTCTGCGACATCATCATGCGCTCGTCGGTGATACTGACCATTCCCACCGACAAGGACGGCGCGAAGGAGCTCGCAAAGCGTTCCCGCGGGACGCCGCGTATCGCGAACAGGCTGCTCAAACGCGTCCGCGACTTTGCGGAGGTCATGGGCAACGGACACATCACAAAGGATATGGCGGATATCGCACTCGACCGCCTCGAGATCGACAAGCTCGGTCTTGACGGCCTCGACAGGCGTTATCTCACAATGATGATAAAAGGCTACAACGGCGGCCCCGTCGGGCTCGAAACGCTCGCGTCCGCTATCGGCGAAGAAGCGGTCACTCTCGAAGACGTGTGCGAACCGTTCCTTATGCAGCTGGGATTTGTTTCCCGCACACCTCGCGGCCGTATGGCAACAGCCCTCGCCTACAAGCATCTCGGCATCGAGCAGATGGGACAGCAGACGTTCTGACAGTGAACAGTGAAGAGTGAACAGTGAATAGTTGTGGTGTCGCTTCGCGACGATTTAGAATTGAGGCACAATTCGGCTAAATAAATAACATTGGGTGCAGCATCATGCTGCCGTCAGCAAAGCCGGCGCGTAAGCGCCGCTGCACTGACATCCCGGAGGAGAAGTTATGGGAAGATTATTCGGAACAGACGGCGCGAGAGGCGTCGCGATCACGGAGCTCACATGCGAGCTCGCAGCAAGCATAGGCAGGGCGGCGGCTATCGTGCTCACAAAGCACAAGAACGCCGGTGAGAAGGCAAAGCTGCTTATCGGAAAGGACACCCGCGTGTCCTCCGACATACTCGAAGCGGCGCTGATCTCGGGCATTATGTCCGTCGGCGCGGACGCTGTGCTGCTGGGGGTAGTTCCCACACCGGCGGTGGCTTATCTCGTCGGTCACGAGGGCGCAGATGCGGGCGTGATGATATCCGCCTCGCACAACAGCGTGGAATACAACGGCATCAAGCTTTTCGCCGGAACGGGATTTAAACTGCCCGACGAGGTGGAAAACGAGATAGAAGCGCTGATACTCGATACACCGGAGCTCATCACCCTTAAAGACGGCGTCGATGTCGGGCGGGTCAGCACGCTCAGTAATG
Source organism: Ruminiclostridium sp. (assembly GCA_017458655.1). Taxonomy (GTDB): domain Bacteria; phylum Bacillota; class Clostridia; order Oscillospirales; family Ruminococcaceae; genus Ruminiclostridium_E. Next base: position 3,659 of record JAFTAG010000294.1, read on the forward strand.
CCGCAGAACTGTATGTTTCGCACCTTGCGGAAATTGCCGACATAAAGCGGCATGACCTGCGTATCATCGCAGACTGCGCCAACGGGAGCGCTTCCGCGACTGCGGCTGCCCTGTTTGAGCGGATAGGCGTGAAGTGCGATATCATCAACGCAGAGCCGGACGGCTGCAACATCAACGAGAAGTGCGGCTCCACCCACATCGACATTCTCCGCGAAAAGGTGAAAGCCGGCGGCTATGACTTCGGCGTGGCATTCGACGGCGACGCGGACAGATGCCTCGCGGTGGACGAGACCGGCAGCCTCGTGGACGGCGACAGACTTATCGCTATCATCGCAAACGATATGAAGCAGCGCGGTACCCTCAAAAACGATGCCGCGGTAGTGACCGTTATGAGCAATCTCGGCTTCCACACATATATGGAGCAGCACGGTATCGACACCGTATGCACGGCGGTCGGCGACAGATACGTCCTCGAGGAAATGCTGCGCAGCGGCTACAACATCGGAGGCGAGCAGTCGGGACATATCATCTTCCTCGACCACGCGACCACCGGCGACGGGCAGCTCACCGCGGTGACACTGATATCGCTTATGTCGCGGTCGGACAGGACGCTTTCCGCCTACAACGCGGAATTCGTGAATTACCCGCAGCTCCTCATAAACGTGAAGATAACCGATGAAAACAAGGGTAAATGGGACAGCAACGCGGCTATCCTCGCGTCAATAGATACGGCGAAGAAGGCTCTCGGGAACAACGGCCGCGTACTCGTCCGCGAGAGCGGTACGGAACCGCTCGTGCGCGTTATGATTGAGGGCAAGGATGCGGATATGGTCGATAAATACACCAACCTTATCGCCGATACCGTCAAGGCGGAGTTCTGCGAATGAATGGAGGGAAGAATGATATATACAGATAACATACTGAAATTAGACCCCAAGTGGCAGCAAACGGTCAAAGAGATATGCTCACGTATAGACGCTTCCGGAGACCGCTATCTGAACACAATGACGATATTCGGTTCCGTGGCAAGATGTGAGGCATCACCGGAAAGTGACCTTGATGTCTATCTCGAATACGGCTGCGGGATAATGGACGACGATTATATCATTGACAATGACATAACCAAAGCAACAGATATCATCTCAATGTGCACGAACGGCAACAATGATATAATATTCGACTCGCTCGCAGATGAATTTCTGATGAAACAGATCGGAAAAGACGGAATTAAGGTTTATGACAGGGATCCGGTGCTATGAACAGACAATATGAAAGATACAGACCCAAATTCTATGATCTGACGGACAATCTGAAAAGGTTCGGCGATACGGGTGATGACCTTTATCTCGACAACGCCTGTGTACACGCGCAGGAAGCCGTTGAATATATGCTGAAAGGCATACTGACAGAAGCCGAGGTCGATTTTCCCCAAAAAGGAAACACGGGTCACGATATAAAATTGCTTATGGATAGGATAATAGCCGAAAACTTGTTCACCTTTGACCGGTGGGACAGATTATACGCCCTTTCTAAAACGATAACCTCGTGGAGATCACAGGGAAGTTACGGTTTGTCATCTATCAAAGTAAAGCCGCAGACGGTAGAAGAGATAAAGAATATAATTACGGAATTGAATGAAGCTGTATTGATCAGTTTTCGGGATAAGCTATGAGGATCGCAGATAACTGGCGGGACTACCGCCTTATAGACACATCGGACGGCGACCGCCTCGAGAAATGGGGCGATGTGACGCTGATACGTCCCGACCCGCAGATAATATGGAAAAACCCCTCCCCTGCCCCGGAATGGGACAGCGCGGACGCGAAATACAACCGCTCATCGAGCGGCGGCGGAAGCTGGGACTACCGGAAGAAGCTCCCCGAGAGCTGGACGATAAAATACGGTACGCTCACTTTTCTCGTGAAGCCGACCGGGTTCAAGCATACGGGGCTGTTCCCCGAGCAGGCGGTCAACTGGGAGCTTTGCGGAGACCTTATCCGCAAAGCCGGGCGTGAGATAAACGTACTGAACCTGTTCGCCTACACGGGCGGTGCCACGCTTGCCTGCGCGGCGGCGGGAGCTAAGGTATGCCACCTCGACGCGGTGAAGAATATGGTCGAGTGGGGCAAGGAAAACGCACGGCTGAGCGGGCTTTCCGACAAACCGATACGGTGGATAACCGACGACGCGATGAAGTTTCTCGGGCGGGAGATACGCCGCGGGAACCGCTACGACGGCATAATCCTCGACCCGCCGAGCTACGGCCGCGGGACGAACGGCGAGCTGTGGAAGCTCGAGGACTGCATTTACGAGCTCATGGGGCGCGTTACCGAGCTCCTTTCGGACAAGCCGCTGTTCGTGCTGCTAAACAGCTACACAACGGGGCTTTCGCCCTCCGTGATGTCCTACCTGCTGAAAATGACGGTGGGACAGCGGTTCAAGGCCGACATTTCCGCGGAGGAGATAGGCCTGCCCGTGGAAAGAACGGGGCTGCCGATACCCTGCGGGAATACGGCTGCTGCGGTATTTGAATAACAATATCAGATATGTTTTTCCCTGCCTCCTGCGGGAAAAAACGTGAACAAACTCTCTCAGGAAGCGTTCTTATGAACATTATCGAAGTTAAAGGACTTGAATTTGAATATAAGGCATACGATGACAACGGCGAAGTATGCGGTGTCAACAAGGTGCTGCGCGGGCTCGACCTGACTGTGCCGAGGGGGCAGTTTTTAGCTGTACTCGGCCACAACGGCTGTGGGAAATCCACCCTCGCGAAGCATTTCAACGGCATACTCACCGCATCGGCGGGAAGTGTTATCGTTGACGGCATGGACGCGTCGGACGAAGAACGTGTGTTTGACATACGCCAAAAGGTCGGAATGGTGTTCCAGAACCCCGACAACCAGCTCGTGGCGACCGTCGTTGAGGAAGATGTGGCTTTTGCGCTCGAAAACCTCGGCGTACCTCCGGACGAGATACGAAAGCGCGTTGACGTTGCTCTTCGCATCGTGGATATGTACGAGTACCGCGAGCATTCCCCGCACCAGCTTTCCGGCGGTCAGAAGCAGCGTATCGCGATCGCGGGGATACTCGCCATGAAGCCGGACTGCATCGTGCTTGACGAACCGACCTCGATGCTCGACCCGAAAGGCCGCGCCGAGGTAATGGAGACGATAAAGCTCTTAAACTCGCAGGGCGTCACGATGATACTGATAACGCACTATATGGACGAGGCTGTGCAGGCCGACCGCGTTGTGGTAATGGACGAGGGAAAGATAATAATGGACGGCACGCCGAAGGAGATATTCGTCCGTGTCGATGAACTCAAAGCTCACTCGCTCGATGTCCCGCAGGTCACCGACCTTATGTACGGACTGCGGCAGAACGGCATAGACGTGCCGCTCGACGTGCTCAACGAGACGGAATGCGCTAATGCTCTGCTGAAGCTGCCGCACGGGGCTTACGAAAAGCCGGGAGCCGCACCCGCGGCGCCGGAAAACGACGAGATACCCTACGTCGCGGAGGTGAAGAAGCTCACCTACAAATACAGCGTCGGAACGCCGTTTGAAGCGACCGCCGTTGACAACGTGAGCGTAAGCATCAAAAAAGGGCAGTTCGTCGGCGTAATAGGACATACCGGGAGCGGGAAATCCACGCTGATACAGCACCTCAACGGTCTGCTGAGACCTACCTCGGGCGAGATACTCATAAACGGCAGAAATATCTGGGCAAAGGACGGCGATATCCGCAAAGTCCGCTTTATGGCGGGGCTCGTGTTCCAATACTCGGAATATCAGCTTTTTGAGGATACGGTCTATAAGGATATAGCGTTCGGGCCGAAAAATATGGGGCTTACGGAAGCCGAGATCGACACGCGCGTGCGTGAAGCGGCCGCGGCTATGGGGCTTTCGGACGAGCTGCTCGAGCGCTCCCCCTTCGACCTGTCGGGCGGTCAGAAGCGGCGTGCCGCGCTTGCGGGAGTCATCGCGATGAAGCCCGAGATACTGATACTCGACGAACCCGCGGCGGGGCTCGACCCCAAGGGCAGAGACACCGTGCTCGAGGAGATAAGCGAATTCCACAGGCAGTCGGGAACAACGATACTGCTCGTGTCGCACTCTATGGAAGATATTGTGAGATACGCGGAAAAGATACTCGTGATGAACCACGGACGGCTGTTCTGCTACGAGGACACCGACGTCGTGTTCAGCCACACGAGGGAGCTTACGCAGATAGGCCTCGGCATACCGCAGATATCGCGGCTGTCGCACCTGCTCAAAGAGGGCGGGTTCGACATCGGTGACGATATATACACGATAGAAAGAGCAAAGGAAAGGTTACTGAAAACGATAAATGCTTAATGATATCACTATAGGTCAGTTTTTCCCGGGAAAGTCGGTCATACACAGAATGGACAGCCGCTTCAAGATCGTTCTCATCATAGTCATAATGGTGATGCTGTTCGCAGCGCAGAACTTTTTCGGCCTTGCTGTAGCCTGCACGTTCATTCTCGTGATATACGCGGCGTCGGAGATAAGCCCGAGACTTATGCTCAAAAGCATAAAGCCGATAATCCCGATAATCATACTCACCGCGGTGCTGAACCTGCTGTTCGTGAAGGAGCAGGACGCGCAGCCGCTCGTACAGTTCTGGATAATATCCATATATATGAAGGGCATAGAGACCTCGATATTTATGTTCCTGCGGGTGGTGTTCCTTATCGTGGGAATGTCGCTGCTCACCTACACCACCTCGCCGATAGTGCTCACGGACGCTATCGAGAGCCTTATGTCGCCGCTCAAAAAAATAAAGTTCCCGGTGCATGAGCTCGCTATGATGATGACGATAGCGCTGCGGTTCATACCCACGCTAATAGAGGAAACGAACAAGATAATGATGGCGCAGAAAGCCCGCGGAGCCGCCCTCGACACGGGCGGTGTGATAAAGCGGGCAAGGTCGATGGTGCCGATACTGATACCGCTGTTCATCAGCGCGTTCAAGCGTGCCAACGAGCTCGCCACCGCTATGGAGTGCCGCTGCTACAAAGGCGGCGAGGGGCGCACCAAGCTCCGTCAGCTCAAGGCCACAAAGCTCGACTTTTTCGCTTCCGGCGCGGTGATATGCGTGCTCGGCATCATCATACTTGACAACATCCTGCTTTGATTCACAATGCACAATTGCGGTGTCGGCTGCGCCGACAGATCGGAAACGCGGCGAAGGTCACTTCCGCCCGTCAGATCCTGCCCGCGATCCAAGACTGTAGGAGATAATGAAATGGAAATAAGAGAATACAATGACGATGACCTGATACAAATGATCGCTGTATGGAATGAAGTGGTCGATGAGGGTGTCGCTTTTCCGCAGGAAGAACTCCTCGGCGAACAAACCGGCAGGCAGTTCTTTTCGGCACAAAGCTATTGCGGTGTAGCCGTCGATGAAAACAACAATGTTACGGGATTATATATCCTTCACCCGAATAATGTCGGCCGGTGCGGTCATATCTGCAACGCGAGCTATGCCGTGGCTTCCTCACAAAGAGGCCGGCATATCGGTGAGATGCTTGTCCGCGACTGCATACAAAAGGCAAAGGATATAGGCTTTCGGATATTGCAGTTCAATGCCGTTGTGGAAACGAACATTCACGCAAGGTATCTTTATGAAAGGATAGGTTTCACACAGCTGGGTGTTATTCCGGAAGGGTTCCGTATGAAAGACGGACATTATGAAAATATCTGCCCGTATTATATCAAACTGTAGATAAACGTCCGCCGCAGGCGACACCGCAATTGTGAATTATGAATTGTTAATTGGTAAAGCAGCAGCCTGCGGCGCGGGCAGCGGCTATAAATTCGCACAATATCACAACGCGTTTCAAATCGTCGGCGCAGCCGACACCACAACTGTTCACTGTTCACTGTTCACTATTCACTGTTCACTATTCACTGTTCACTCTTTCCGTTCATTTTTTCCGTTTTTCTTTCATTGCTTATGAGAAATCTGAAAATTTACATCTCCTACCGCGGCACTGCTTATCACGGCTGGCAGCGGCAGGATAACAATATCACCGTGCAGGAGATCGTCGAGGGCGTAATGAGCAGAATTATGAACGCTCCGGTAACGGTGCATGGGTGCTCGCGCACGGACGCGGGAGTTCACGCAAGGCGGTTCTGTTTCAGCACTATAGTTGATAACGCCATACCGTGTACGGGACTTGTCAGGGCTATGAACGCCATGCTGCCCGGGGATATCGCGGTGCTGTCCTGCGAGGATATGCCCGGGGACTTTCACGCAAGGTTCTCCGCAAAGGGCAAGGAGTATGTCTATGTGGTAAATACCGCGCCGGTAAGAGATGTTTTCGCGGGCGACCTTATGCTGCACTATCCGTACAGGCTGGACGAGGAGAGGCTCGACAGGGCGGCGAAGCTGTTTGTGGGGACGCACGATTTCGCGGCATTCTGCAAGGCGGAGTCTGTGAAGCTCCACAAAACGACGGTGCGGACGATATACGATTACAGCGTGCAGCGAAACGGACATACGGTGACATTCACGGTCAGCGGTGACGGATTTCTGCACAATATGGTGAGGATAACGGTCGGGACGCTTATCTATATAAACGAAGGAAAGCGCACAGAAGAAGATATAGAACGTTCGCTCACAACGGGCGTGCGGGAATACGCGGGGATAACGATACCCGCACACGGATTGTACCTGAACAGGGTATTCTATCCGGAAGAAGGAGAGATATGAAAGTATTGAACAAGTCGGAGCTGCACGCGGGAAAGACCGCCAAAACGGTCACC
>JAFTAG010000295.1 GCA_017458655.1 Ruminiclostridium sp.
ACTCGAAGGCTTCAACATACTGCACGACAATGTTGGAGTAAAGCGCCGCAAGAACATTCCAGCAAGTGAGAACCTCATAAAACTGCTGCTGAAAAATCACGGAATGTTTTACATAAACAAGGCAGTGGATATCTATAATCTCGTTTCCCTTGAAACAAAGCTTGCTCTCGGCGCACACAACATCGACAATGTCAGCGGCGATGTGACTCTGCGCTTTACGGACGGTACAGAGAGATATGTTCCTCTCGGTCAGAAGGAGCCGGTTCCTGTCGCACCGCATGAATACTGCTACTGCGACGATGACAATGAGGTCTTGTGCAGGCTCGAAATACGGCAGGTCAACAAGACCCGCGTTGACGAAAACACCTGCAATATCTTCTACATTATTCAGGGAAATGATGCAACACCCGACAGCCTTCTGAACGATGCGGCGGAGCGCATTATAACACTTACCGTGAAATACTGCGGAGGCAGCGGTCGTATCATAAAACCGGAAGTGATATGACTAAAAAGACCGTTCATTTAAATATGAGCGGTCTTACATTTTATTCTCCCGTGCTTTCGACTGTGGCTTCATATCCGAGTGAAGCTAATACAACAGCTTCTTCCCGTGTAAGCGGACGTTACTCGCTGTAATTTCTCAGTATTTTGTCATACCTCAGCAATTACTTCCACCTCGACAAGAACATTTTTCGGAAGCGTTTTTACTGCCACACAGCTTCTTGCGGGAAGAGATGTGAAGTATCTGCCGTAGATCTCGCTGAATGCTCCGAAGTCGCCCATATCTGCGAGAAAGCAGGTGGTCTTCACCGCTTTTTCAAAAGATGAGCCTGCGGCTTCAAGCACCGCACCGAGGTTCTTCATCACCTGTTCGGTCTGTCCGGCTATATCTGCGGCTTGAACTGTGTTCGTTGCGGGGTCAATGGCTATCTGTCCCGATGTGAATACAAGACCTCCGCTGACTATCGCCTGTGAGTAGGGACCTACCGCTGCGGGAGCGGTGTTTGTGTGGATCTTTTGCATTGTAGTTTCCTCCAAGATTATTTTTATTTACGACTTAATACCCGTCTTTTATTTTGCATTTGTTTTGATTATCTCACGAAGAGCTTTGAGAAATTCACCGACCTCTTCCTCTGTTGTAAGGTGGCTCAGGCTCACACGGAACGAACTCAGCGCGTTTTTCCTGTCACGGGAAACTGCAAATACAGCTCGTGACGGCGTATTCGGCACTGAGCAGGCAGACTTCACGGAAATACAGATTCCGTGCTTGTCCATAAGCTCCCTCATTTGCTCACCCTTGATACCGTTCACTGAAATATTGAGGATATGCGGCACAGCGTCAGCCGGGCTGTTTATGCGGACTTGCGGCATTTTTGCAAGCTCGGTTCGCAACTCGCTGTTCAGCTTTTCCACATAGTTCCTGCGCAGGTCAAACTCGTTCAGCGCGATCTCAAGCGCAGTCCCGCAAGCCGCAATTGCAGCTGTATCGGGAGTTCCGCTGCGGTAAATGGTGGTGCTTGCGCCGCCGTGAATGAGCGGTTCGAGAACGATGCCTTCCCGCTTGTACAGCACGCCGCAGCCTTTCAGCCCATAGAATTTGTGCGGTGCGAAGCTGACGGTATCGGCTCCCGCGAATGAGAACGCGGTCTTTCCAATCGCCTGTGTTGCGTCAACGTGCAGTCGGCAGTTCGGATATCCTTTCAGAATTTCCGCTATTTCGGCTATCGGCTGCACCGTACCGAGTTCGCTGTCAACGGCGCAGACTGCACACAAAACCGTGTCCTCCCGCAGCAGGCTGCGCAAGTTATCAAGGTCAGCTTTGCCATTCGGCAGTATGTTCACAAGGTCGATCTCCCAGCCCTGCTCCTGCAGAAAAGTAAGTGCTCCGCTGACCGACGAATGTTCGAGGAATGTGGAGATGATGTGCTTTCCTCGGCGGCGGTTCGCAAAGGTAAGTCCCTTTATAGCAAGATTATTTGCTTCGCTCGCGCCGCTTGTGAAGATAAGCTCGTCCGGCTGTACACCGAGCATTCCGGCAATATCGGATATTGTATTGTCGATGACAGCTTTCGCGGCTTTTCCGTCGGAATGGGCGGAGTTTGGATTCGCAAAATGCCGCGCTGAAATATCTGTGTAGGTTCGCAGAACACGCTCATCCGGCGGCGTGTCCGCAGTATAGTCGAGGTATATCACAGCTCCACCTCCGCCGCGTCAGTGGGCATTCGGGTATTGTATTCTTCGATAAAGCGGTGATAGTCGCTGCCGAGATGATACGACAGCATCGAGCCGATATCCACATTCTCGACACTGTGGAAAATGCTCATGTCGATATTGGGGTCAATGCGTCTCAACCCTTTGAGCAGGTGCTTTACCTCCTGACGCTTCGAGCCGCCTCCGCCGTTGTCGCACATCGTGCAGTTCTCCGTAAATCTGCACGCGCACTGGATAAACTGCAGGTCGTTCCGGAGCCGCCACTGTATTATATCGTGCTCGCGGACAAGGTACATCGGGCGAATGAGCTGCATACCTCCGTAGTTCTCGCTGTGCAGTTTCGGCATCATCGTCTGTACCTGCGAACCGTACAGCATACCCATTACTATCGTTTCTATAACATCGTCGAAGTGGTGTCCGAGAGCTATTTTATTGCAGCCGAGAGCCTGCGCGTTCTTATAGAGATATCCTCGCCTCATTCTCGCACAGAGATAGCAGGGGTTGTTATCGACTTTCGCCACCGCGTCGAAAATACCGGTTTCAAACATCTGTATCGGTATTTCAAGCAGCGCCGCATTCTCGATGATCTTCTGTCTGTTTATCTCGTTGTAGCCGGGGTTCATAACGAGGAAAACAACCTCAAACGGTATTTTCCCGGATTGCTGCAAATGCTTCATACAGAGCCCCGTAAGCATTGAATCCTTGCCGCCGGAAATGCACACCGCGATCTTGTCGCTGGGCTGTATCAGCTGATACTTTTCTATTCCTTCCAAAAACTTTTCCCATACCGGTTCTTTAAATTCCGTTATGACGGAAAGCTCATATTTGTTTGTTGTTTCCATTCTGTCACCTGTAATATTCCGTTCGCCGCAGGTCGGTGTACGGCTTTTTCTTTCGTATTTCCGTCGATCTGTGCAGGTCGATCTCAGCGTATATTATCTGTTCCCGGTCGTTCGCTTTTGCAGCCACATCGCCGTTTGCACCGACAACTACCGACTGCCCTCCAAACACCATTTCTCCTTCGATCCCGACACGGTTGCACATTGCGACAGCAACGCTGTTCCGGAACGCATCGACCAGGACTTCCCATTCGAACAATTCAAGCGGCTCCGTCTCCGTGTTGGCGGTAGGTATCAGTATCATCTCCGCGCCCATAAGCGCCTCGGTGCGCACGCTTTCCGGGTAGTGCCGGTCGAAGCAAACGACAATGCCGATCTTTCCGATATCCGTGTCGAACACCCTGAAGCCGTCATTTGAAGGTGCATAGTAGTCCTGTTCGTAAAACTGCGGAGCCTGTGCGATATGCACCATTTTCTGCGTACCGATAACAGCACCGTCCCTGCCTATGAGCAGGCTTGCGTCATAGTGCTTCCCGTTCTCTTCGAGATAGATGTTCGGGACTGCCATAATGTTGTTTTCCTTGCAGGCTGCGGAGAACTGGCGGACAATATCGCTGCCGATGTCAACCGCATAGCCGCTTACATCTTGTCCCGGATACTGCGGGAAGAACTCGGTAAGCTGCACCTCCGGGAACCGTATCAGATCGGCGCCGTTTTTCGCAGCTGTTTTTATCGCAGCGAGGCTTTTCCACAAATTATCGGATATGCAGCCCTCGTTTTTCATCTGAAACATCGCTATTCTTGCCATATATACGCCTCAATTTATAACATATTATGAAGATAGATAATATAGTATATAATAACACTTTGGGAGTATTTTGTCAATAATAATATCTTATAGGCAACAATACCGAATTATCCGATATGAGAATTATGATTAATCTACACAAATCTATATTATAACTGCGAAGTAAAGGCGTGCAAAGCTCCAAAAAATGGTCCCTGTCATTGACAAATCGTGCCTTTCGGATTATAATTTATAGCAATAACTATATTACATATAGATATGATATGATATGTGAGACTTATTAATGTCTGCTCATCATCCAATAAATTGCAAGGAAAATTTATATATTTTAGGATTTTCCATGCACTTTTGTTCGTCCGAAGGACGAAATGAGCTTGACATCAAGGAATGTGCCCGTTGTTTAAATGCACCGCAGGCGCATTTAAACAACATCTGAAAATCTGTTTTGCAGATTTTCAGCCAATAACTGCCAAAAGGCAGTTATTGAGGACACATTTATTACATAACATCTGGTCTGTAAAAATAATAACGATCTGGTTATATCCATTTCCACGTATTCCTGCTATAATGCAGAAAAAAGCTGCAAAGCAGGAGGACAATGATATGAATGAAAGAGATCAGCTCAACAAGGAGCTTGCCCAGATGTTAAAGGGAGGCGTGATAATGGACGTAACGACTCCCGAACAGGCGCGTATTGCCGAGAACGCGGGAGCCTGCGCTGTAATGGCGCTGGAACGCATACCCGC
>JAFTAG010000296.1 GCA_017458655.1 Ruminiclostridium sp.
GCCCATTCGCACCGCCCTAAAGCCGTCATATTGCACAAATTTTCCTTGACATACGACAGTATGCCTGCGAAAAATTTGTACAATCTGCCGACTTTATGTCGGCACGCCTGAACGACAATAGGTTTTTAGAGGAGCCCTTATGTTTGTCACGGAGTAATTGAATATAAACGCGTTTGTTCTTCCCCGCATTCGGCGGGGGAAGAAACGGAAACAGACCAGTGATAAGAATGATTACTGCCGCGAAAATCGCAAGCGGAGCCGGGAACCCGAATACAAGGCTGCCGGTGAGCCTTGTATTTGTTGTACGCGTACGGGCGGTCATCGCCGCAGCTCGCTTCACCTCACGGCAGATAGGTGGTCAGTTCTGCCCGTAATATGCGTTTTTCCCGTGCTTTCTCAGATAATGCCTGTCGAGCAGCTCCTGCTGCATAGCGCCTATGCCGGGGGTCAGGGACTGCGCGTGGTAATTCATAAATGCGGCTTCCTCGAGCACTACCGCGTTATGCACCGACTCGGCGGCGTCCTTGCCCCATGTGAACGGGCCGTGGCTCATAACGAGCACCGCGGGTATCGTCATAGGGTCGATGCCTTCAAATGTTTCGATTATCACATTTCCGGTCTCTTTCTCGTATTCTCCCGCGATCTCGGCGGGAGTCATTTTTCTTGTGCAGGGTATCTCGCCGTAGAAGTGATCGCCGTGAGTCGTTCCGAGCGCCATAACGCCCTTGCCCGCCATAGCGAACGAGGTCGCCCAGCGGCTGTGGGTATGGCAGATACCGCCGACCTCATTAAACGCGCGGTACAGCGCAAGGTGTGTCGGAGTGTCGCTGGAGGGCTTGTATTTTCCCTCGACCCTCTCGCCCGTTTCGAGGCTCACTACAACCATATCATCGGCGGTCATACCGTCGTATTCCACCCCCGACGGCTTTATGACGAACATACCGTTCTCCCTGTCGATACCTGACACGTTGCCCCATGTGAATGTGACAAGTCCGTGCTTAGGGAGCATAAGGTTCGCTTCGAGGACTTCCTGTTTCAGTTTTTCGAGCATTTCACACATCTCCCAACATCTTTTCCGCGGGAAGTCCCGCGTTGTAGCGCTCCATAAATCCCGCAAATCCGCGCGAGCCTGCTTCATCGGGCTGCAGCGTGCTCTTTTCCATTCCCGCGAAAACAGTGTTTTCGAGCCATTCGGGAAGGGGCTTGCCGTCGGAGCATACCATAAATGCCGCAAGCAGAGCCATTCCCCACGAGCCGCCCTCACCGGCCGTTTTCATCACCGAAACGGGCGTATTGAGCGCGTCCGCAAGGTACTGCTGAGCAACGCCCTTTGTCTTGAACAGACCGCCGTGTCCGGTGAACTGCTCCGCCGAGACCTTTTCCTTTTGGAACAGTATATCCATTCCCGAGCACAGCGCCGCGAAGGACGAGTATATCTGCGCGCGGAAGAAATTGCCGAGGGTCATTTTGCTGTCGGGAGCGCGGAAGTACATCGGGCGGCCGCTTGCGACACCCGTTACAGGCTCGCCGGACAGGTAGTTGTACGAAACGACCCCGCCGCAGTCCGCGTCGCTTTTGAGGGAATTGTTATACAGCAGCTCATATATCTCCGAACGCTTGACCGCGTGACCCGAGAGAGCCGCGAACTCGTCGAACAGCTTCACCCACGCGTCAAGCTCGGAGCAGCAGTTGTTGCAATGCACCATAGCCACCGGCGCGCCGTCGGGGGTGGTAACGATGTCTATTTCGGGATAAACGCCTTTGAGGGGCTTTTCGAGCACCAGCATCGAGAATATCGAAGTGCCGGCGGATATGTTGCCGGTCTTGGGGAGCACGGCGTTTGTCGCTGCCATACCCGTCCCCGCGTCGCCCTCCGGCGGGCAGAGCGGGATACCGGCTTTGAGGTCGCCGTCCGGGTCGAGGAATGAAGCTCCCGCTTCGGTCAGCACACCCGCGTCCTCACCTGCGGAGAGCACCGTCGGGAGCACGGCGCGGATATCCTGCGTAAAGCCGTGAGAAGCCGCGGCAGCAGCAAATTTGTCAAGCATAGCACTGTCGAAGCCGCCCTCGCTTATCGGGAACATTCCCGACGCGTCACCGACACCGAGCACGCGCTTTCCCGTGAGCAGGAAGTGGATATATCCCGCAAGAGTCGTGATATGCGCGACCTCCGGCAGGTGCGGCTCACCGTCGAGTATCGCCTGATAAAGGTGGGCAATGCTCCAGCGCTGGGGGATATTGAAGCCGAACAGCTTTGTGAGCTCCTCGGCAGCCCTGCCGGTGGTGGTGTTTCTCCACGTCCTGAACGGAACGAGCAGCTTCCCGTCCTTGTCGAACGCCATATATCCGTGCATCATTGCCGAGATCCCCATAGCGCCGAAGCCTGTCAGCTTAACGCCGTATTTTTCGTTCACATCTCTTTTGAGGTCGGCGTAGCAGGCCTTTATCCCGCTGCGGATATCATCGGTCGAGTATGTCCAGTACCCGTTTTCAAGCCTGTTCTCCCATTCGTGGGAGCCGCTTGCCACGGGTGCGAAGGTGTCGTCGATGAGTGTCGCTTTTATGCGTGTCGAGCCGAGCTCTATGCCGAGGAATGTCTTTCCCTGTGCGATCTTTTCTTTTATTTCCATTTACTGTCCCTCCTGTCGGTTCAAGAAAGTATTACGCTTACTACCGAGCACTTCGGCAGTGTGAATTTAACTCCGCCGTGGGTGAGCTCTGCCTTGTGCTCCGCGGGAACGAGCTTCTCGGGAGCGGAGAAGTCGTTGTACGCTCTCACATCGCCGGTAAGTATGCACGCTTCCGCTTTCGTCGGAGCCGCGCCCACGATGCAGCAGTCTATCTCGAAATCCTCGTCAAGCGACGCGTTCGAGAATGTCATAGTGATGCTGCCGTCCTTGCTTATCGACACCGACTGCGACACCGCGGGAATGCCGTTCGTCTGCACGTTGTCGGTGTAGCTGTACAGAAGCTCCGCGTCCTGATGCGTCTTGTACATATCGAAAACGTGGTATGTCGGGGTCTTGAGCAGCTTGTCGCCCTCCGTCATTATGAGGCACTGGAGGACATTGACCGCCTGCGCGAGATTTGCCATACACACGATGTCGGAGCGCTGATTGAAGATGTTGAGACTTGCAGCCGCCACTATAGCGTCGCGCATGGTGTTCTGCTGGAACAGGAACCCGGGATTTGTGCCCTCCTCAACATCGAACCAGCAGCCCCACTCGTCAACGACGAGCTTCATATTGTCGCTGTACTTCTTCATTATCGCGGCGTGCTTTTCGATAAGCTTGTCTATGCGCAGAGCCTGTGCTATAGTCTTGTAGTAGTCCTCGTCGGTGAACTTTGTCGCGCTGCCCTTGTTCCAAAAATCGCCGGAGGGGATAGTGTAGTAGTGCAGCGAGATAGCCCTTGCGTGCGCGTCGCCGATAATGCCCATGATCGTGTCCGTCCAGTGCCAGTCGTCCACGTTCGGCCCGCCCGCTATCTTATACAGCTCGTTGTCGCCGAAGTTGCGGCAGTAGGTCTGGAAGCGGCGGTAGAGGTCGGCGTAATATTCGGGGCGCATATTCCCGCCGCAGCCCCAGTTCTCGTTGCCGATACCGAGGTATTTGAGCTTCCAAGGCTTTTCGCGTCCGTTCTTGCGGCGAAGATCGGCCATGGGAGATACCCCGTCGAAGGTGATGTATTCTATCCAGTCCGCGAGCTCCTCCACCGTGCCGCTGCCGACATTTCCGCAGAGATACGGCTCACAGCCTATCTTCTCGCACATATTGAAGAACTCGTTGGTGCCGAAGGAATTATCCTCGGTCACTCCGCCCCAGTGGGTGTTCACCATTTTCTTGCGGGTCGCCTTGTCGCCTATGCCGTCGCGCCAGTGGTATTCGTCCGCGAAGCAGCCGCCCGGCCAGCGCAGCACGGGCATTCTTATCTGCCTGAACGCCTCGATGATGTCATTCCTGACGCCGTCGGTGTTGGGTATCGTCGAATTCTCACCCACAAAAATGCCGTTGTATATACATCTTCCGAGGTGCTCGGAAAAATGCCCGTAGATCTCACGGTTGATGTGAGACCTTTTGTCGAGTGCGTTTACTGCTGCCGATAATTTTTTCATGATATGCCTCCTGAATTGCTGATTTATTGCTTAAAATATTTTGTGATCACCCATTTAACTCACAATTATTCAGATATGCGGCGAAGCCGCACCATAACTATTCATTATTCACCATTCATTATTCATTATTTCTGTGTCAGTGAAGAGTGAAGAATGAATAATGAATAGTGAATAGTTGTGGTTGCGCTGCGCGCTTAATTTTATGGTGAGTTATCCGGGTGATCGTAAAATTATTTTACTGTAAAATTGGTATCCATACCCGCATCTGATTTTCTCCGCGGTTGCCCCATGCGTAGTAGGGAACTGCGTAAGCGGTGCAGGGCGTTTCTTCCGGTCTCTGTGATGTGTACAGCCCGTCGGTCTGCGCCGTGCGCACGGCGGGAACGAGCAGCTTCACCGTGCCGCCGAGGGTGTCTGGCGCGTCCTGCTCCCGTATCTCGCCTTGTGTGTCGAGCTTCAGCGACAGCACATCTCCGCCGTTGTCCGCGCCCTCGAAGCAATACACCAGCGGCCCCCTGCATACAGCAGCAAAGCCGGTCAGTCTCGGTACCTTCGGCGACGCATACACGAAGCGCGGCGTGCCGTCGAGTACAAGCGTTATCTGCGCCTTGCCCGAAACGGGGATATACACATAGCCGTCCTGCGGCTTGCCGTCAAAGGCTTCCCCGTTTACCGTGAGAGTGTATTTTTCGCTCCGGTGAGGTATTCTCACCGCGATCTTTCCGTTTCCCGTCACGGTGTAATTTATTGTAAAGCCGTAGGGATGATCGGTCTCGCAGACAAGCTCCATACCGTTTTCAAAGCCGACGCTCCCGGCGGCGTACAGATGACAGAACACCGTGTCATCGTTCTCGCCGTAAGCGTACTTCCCGAAGGAGGATATGAGCCTCGCGGCGTTCGGCGGGCAGCACGCGCAGGCATACCAGCCGGGACGCTGCGTCAGATCGTGCTTATGGGTGGCGGCAACGCCCGATATCCCGGGTATCACCTCAAGCGGGTTCACATAGAAGAAGCGCTTTCCGTCGAGCTGCATTCCCGCGAGGACGGTATTATAGAACGCCTGCTCCATAACGTCCGCGTACTCAGCCTTTACCTCGTTTTTGAGCATTGCCGACGCGAAGAACATCAGTCCGATAGACGCGCAGGTCTCGGCATAAGCGGTGTCGGGCGGGAGATCGTGATCCACGCTGAACGCTTCGCCGTGTACCGTCGAGCCGATTCCGCCGGTAATGTACATCTGCCGCTTTGTTATGCTGTCCCAGAGCCGTTTGCAGGCATCGAGCAGCTCGCTGTCACCGGTCTCCGCGGCAAGCTCCGCCATACCGGTGTAAAGATATACAGCGCGTACCGCGTGGCCTCTCGCGTCCTTTGCCTTGCGCAGCGGGATATTGCTCTGCTGATACTCGCCGTTGCCGGGGTCATTCCCCCAGACCTGCCAGCCGCGCGCCTCGCATTCCCTGCGGTAGAAGTCGGGGTCGGTGCCGCGTGTGTTTATGAAGCGCTCCGCGAGGGCAAGGCACTTTTCGTCCCCCGTCAGCCGGTACATCTTCATCAGCGCAAGCTCGATCTCCGGGTGTCCGGGGAAGCCCCCGTGGCCGTCCTCGATGAACACCTTATATATGTGCGCGACATTCTTTTTCATAACGTCGAGCAGGCTGCTCTTGCCGGTGCTTTCGTAGTATGCGCAGGCCGCCTCGATCATGTGTCCAGCGCAGTAGAGCTCGTGTGCTTCGAGCAGGTTCGTCCAGCGCTTGTCCTTGTCCTTTATCGTGAAATATGTATCGAGGTAGCCGTCCTCGTCCTGCGCTGCGGTTATGATGTCAATGAGGTCATCTACCCGCTTTTCGAGCTTATCATCGGGGAAATTGGCGAGGGAGTATGCCGCCGCCTCTATCCATTTCGCCGCGTCGCTGTCCTGAAAGACCATTCCGTAGAAGCCGTCGCCGGTATCCTCACCGCGCACGGCTTTTCCCGCGTTGATGAAGTTCTGCACGACATGGCTTTTTTCCGCGCCCTCCGCGCGGTCGCAGAGCACCTCGTACTGATACGGTATGACCGTATCGCTTACAAGCCTCTGATACCTTCCTATAAAGCCCGCCGAGCGGTAAGCGCCCTGACGGAGCTGCTTCTGTACATTCATAAAGATTTTTCCTCCGGGAAAAAATGCTATAAAATACATACATTGTATTGACAGAACCACACATATTTATTATAATAATATCGGATAATGTAAATCAATGGATAATATTCTTGAAAATATGGAGGAAAGTCTTGAACGAAATAATTCTGTCATCGGCATACCAGCCCGTTGTATGCGCGTGTGACTATCAGACCGCTTACGACCCGTTTTACCACCTCGACCGTGTTCTTGATTTCAACGATATGATCTATGTCACGGAGGGCACCATGTATGTCAGCGAGGACGGCACGGATTACGACATCAACGCGGGGGAGCTGCTGTTCCTGAAAGCCGGCATACGGCACTACGGCGTAAAGGAAACGCAGGTCGGGACATCGTGGTATTTCGCGCATTTCTATCTCGATGAGCCTGAGGACGATACTCCGCTGTTTGCACCGGACCCGTCTCCGATAGTGTTCAACAAATCGCTGCGCTCGTATGAGGTGCTGCCAAAAAAGGTGAACGGGCTTAAGGGAAGCAAGCTTGAGCACCACCTTGCCGAAATAGCGGAGTATTGCCACGCGGGCGACCGCCTCAAGCGAATGAGGATAAACAATATGTTCGCGTCATTCCTTATCGACGTGGCGATGCTGAAATACACCGAAAAGAAGAACAAGGCGCGTTCGCCGCGTATCTGCAAATGGCTCGACGAGCATTACTGCGAGCCGTTCAATGCTGTAAGCCTCGAGAAGGAATTTTTCCTCAGCTATAAGCGTCTTGCCGCGATATTCAAGGAAGAGCAGGGCATAACGATGCAGCAGTATCATCTTGAACGGCGTATGGCCGCGGCGTGCAATCTGCTGAAGACCACGCTTCTTCCGATAAATGAGATCGCGGAAAGCGTCGGCTATGACGACCCGCTCTATTTCAGCAAGTGCTTTCATTCCAAATACGGCATTTCACCGAGACGCTACCGTGTCATGGCGAGAATGGATTACTGATCCTGAAGCTTCCCGAAAGAAATATATGATTTACCGGATAACTCACCAAAAATCTGCAATAATGCTCTCGATCCTCCTCACGATCCAAATAAGCCGCGAAGCCAAAGCACGACGCTTTGAAGTCGTTGTCCGACCGCCGCAGGGAAGCGGCGCCAAAAGCAGCGAATGATGCACCGCAATTGTGAATTTTTCAGCGTGGTGAGCTATCCGGGTGATCTTAAAAAAATATGTCGTATCATCTTGACTTTTTGTTGTTGTTTGTTGTATAATGTAATCGGTTACATACGAGCTTTCGACTTACAACAAGGAGTGAAGACTATGAAAAAGAAAGCAACTTTTGTATATGCGGCCGTGCTTGCGCTGCTGCTTTCGTCCTGCGGCGGGAATGCGGCACCCGCGGAGACCGCTGCACCGAATGACGATACTTTAACGGCATCGGAGACTGCCGCCGATACAGCCCCTCAGACGGCCGGGAGCGTTCCCGCCGAGCTCGCAAAGAGCATCGGCAATCCCGTGGCGGGCTTTGACGCGGAGGGCGCGCTGACCTACGGCGGAGACCCCTCGGCGCTTGTGGTCGGCGATACGCTCTACCTCTATGTGGGGCACGACACATCGAAGAACGACAGCTATGTCATGCCCGATTACCTGTGCTACAGCACAAAGGATATGGTGAACTGGAGCTATGAGGGCAGCGTGCTTAAAATGACGGACGTGTCGTGGGCGGACAAAAATTCTGCCTGGGCGGGGCAGGTCGCAAGGCACTATGACGAGGCTGCCGGAAAGGACAGATACTACCTGTATTTCTGCTCGTGGGCAAGCACCGACGACGGTAAGCAGTCCATAGGCGTCGCCGTATCGGACAGCCCTGCGGGACCCTTCACGGATATCGGCGCACCGCTTATAAACGGCTCCTTCACGACCAACGAGACCTCCGCGTGGAACGACATCGACCCGACCGTGTGGATAGACGAGGACGAGAACGGTGAGGAGCACCGCTATCTGATGTGGGGCAACTCAAAGCTGTACGTCTGCGAGCTGAATGAGGATATGATCTCGGTCAGGGACTACGACGGCGACGGGGAGATAACCTTCGGCAAGGATGTGCGCTCTAAGATCGCGCCCGATTCCTTCACAGAAGCCCCGTGGATATACCGCAGGCAGGACGGGAACGGCAGGTATTACGGCGACTACTACCTGTTCTACGCCTACAGCTGGCGCGAGCACATGGCTTATGCCACAACGGGCGACCTTATGGAGGGGAAGCTCTATTATCAGGACATTATAATGAAGCCCACTGCGACCTCGAACACCAACCACATGGCGGTGGTGGATTTCCTCGGAAAGACGTGGTTCATCTATCACAACGGCTCCCTCCCGGGCGGCAGCGGCTACAGGCGCGTCGCTTGCGCGGTACCGCTTGAGTTCTATTCCGACGGTGCTGTGGCATACGTCGATGAAAGCGCGGCTGGAGCCTTCGGAACGGTGTCGGCGATCACGTCTCTGAACGGCGATGTGCTGGAGCACGAGTGGTTCAACAATTCGCTGGGCGACGACGCTTACCCCTATAAGGACAAGAAGCTCGGCAGCGTTCTGAGCAAGACCTCGGAGAGCGACAGGCAGTGGGTGATAAAGCAGGGAAGCTCCTCCCCGGACGACCCGTTCACGGTGTCGATAGAGTCCGAAAACAAGCCGGGACTCTATATCACCGTCCGCGACGGTCAAGTCGTGCTCTCGCAGGACTATGACGGGAAAATGGCGGAGGCGCAGACCTTCCGCACGGTAGAGGGGCTTGCGGGCAGCGGCGTGTCGTTTGAGCCGCTCGGGGCGCCGGGAACGTATCTTACCCTCTCGGGCGGAGCTCTGACGCTGACCGATGGCACGGACGCGCAGGCGGCGAGCTTTACCGTTGAAACGACCGACAAATAAGACCTCATTACCGCGCAGGAAAATTGAAATGCTCCTGTGCGGTAATTTTTCTGTGTTAATTATTCACTATCTACAATTTAAGATAATTTTTGTTTCTTCCCCCGCCGAAGGCAGGGGAAGGAACGTAAACAAAAACAGTATAAGATAATTTTCCATATTGTCAAGAATATTATCCATTGATAAAAGCGAAAATACAGTGTTATAATTAATACAATGTATATACAATGTTTGTATTGGATTTGACCGGATATGCGTTATCATTCAAGGAGCGATAAAATGTTCAGACACATAAGACCGATCGCCGTCGTTTTGTCGGCAGTGCTGCTCGCGGGCTGCACGGGAACGGCGCAGGATACGCAGACAGAGGCACGGACGGAGGACGCGGCAGTGGAGAGAGACTACGATTTTACCATAAGCTATGACGGCATAGCCGTGGGAAATGTCTCTTCGCCGGTGGCGGTGCACGACCCGTCGATACTCAAAGCCGGAGACACTTATTATATATACGGCTCCCACATGGCAGCCGCTGTATGCGATGACCTGAATTCGTGGAAATACCTCGCGAACGGCTACAGAAAAGTAAACAAGGTGTTCGGGCAGATATATGATGTATATGATGATGCTTTTGCCTATGCGGGTGCTCCCACCAGCATCATTCCTACCGATAACGCGAAACAGGGCGGTGAGCATGTCTGGGCTCCGGACGTGATATACAACAAGGCTATGGGCAAGTACGTTATGTACTACTGCACCAGCTCGACATGGAACGCCTCCAACCTCTGCTACGGCATTTCAGATACCCCCGAGGGACCCTTCGAGTGGCAGGGCGCACTGATATATTCGGGCTTCGACAATGACACGATAAAGGGTACCGACGTGCTCGACTACGTTGACGAGGACTACGCGGCTTCGACATATATAACGCGCAAGGGCTACAATTTTGAGGATTTCCCCAACGCTATCGACCCCGCCGTGTTTTACGACAAGGACGGGAGAATGTGGATGGTATATGGCTCGTGGAGCGGCGGGATATTCCTGCTGGAGCTCGACGAGCAGACCGGAAAGGTCATTCACCCCGCCGCGGATCCCGACAACAGCGTTGACCCTTACTTCGGCAAGCGCCTCCTCGGCGGCGGTCATATGTCCATAGAGGGACCGTATATCCTGTGGGACGAGGCGAGCGGGTACTACTATCTGTTCGTGTCCTACGGCTCGCTTACCCGCGACGGCGGCTATCAGATACGCGTACTGCGCAGCGAGACCCCCGACGGCGAATATGTCGATATGAACGGAAAAAAGCCGGAAAAGGGCTTCAATCACGCATATTACGGGCTGAAGCTCTCGGGCAACTATATGCTTCCGAGCTTATCGAAAGCGTACAAGGCTACGGGACACAATTCCGCGCTTGTCGATGATGACGGGAAAAAGTACATCGTGTATCACACCCGCTTCGACAACGGCACCGAGCAGCACTCCCCGCGGGTTCATCAGTTCCTTGTGAATGCGGAGGGCTGGCCGTGTATGCTGCCCTATCAGACAGCGGGCGAGACCGTTTCGGACTATACCGTGTCGGAGACCGCGGGACGCTACTATTTTATAGATCAGGGAACAAAGATCGACGGCAATGTCGCACAGCCGGTGATCCTCTATCTTAACGACGACGGCACCGCAAAAACGGAAAGCGCCGAGGGAACATGGGCGCTAACGGATAATTCCCACTATATGACGCTTACCCTCGACGACAGGACATACAGCGGTGTTTTCTGCAAGATGAACGACGAGGCGGGAACTCCCGTGATGACGTTCTCCGCGGTCGGATACAACGAAAGCGTATGGGGTGTATGCTACAATGGAGCGGCAGAATAAGAAAAAGAAGCCGCCGAGAGAGGGCTTCCGGCGGCGTAAGAACTCATACTACGAGGGCATGACCAAGAAGCAGATAGCCGCCGACACCGCAAAAACGGCTCTGCGTTGGGTCATCATAACGGCGTTCCTGTTCGCGTACTGGATAGTCATGCTGATGCTGATATCCATGGTGCTCGTGAATGTGTGGAAGGTCACGCTCACCGAGCTTATCATCTACGGCTGCATTCTCGGCGGGATAAGCTCCGCCGTCTATGCGGGAATGCTGGTACACAGAAAGTTTTATTACTGAGCTGCCCCCTGCGGGCGAGGAGAAAGAGTATGGACAGAAAAACAGCCTTAGGACGCATTTCCGCGGCTATGGCAGTATCACTTATGATATCGTTTACAAGCACAGGCTTTTCTGTCGGTGCGGCTGCTTCTGATGCGGCGAACGAAAGCTCCTCCGCGGTATATGACAAGCAGTTCGTGAGCGAGCGCATATCCGATAACTACAGCAAGGTGAGCGCCGCCTATACCTCGAAGCCGTACAGCGGCGAGGATATATGGCTGAGATACACCGACGAAACTGCGGGATATATGACCGACGACACAATGGGCTACACCGCTTCGGAGAGCGTTTTCGACCTGCACGAGGGCGACAAGGCGGCGTTCGTCGGGGATATCCCCGAAAAGGCGCTGTATGCTGTGAGCTTCGACTATATCTCCTACGACAGCTCCGTGCTGCCTGTGGAATTCTCCATAGCGCTCGACGAGGAGGGCAGCTACCCGTTCTATGAGTGCAGGAACGTAAAGCTGCGCTCGACGTGGCTCCCGAAAGCGGAGAAGGCGTATGACCGCTACAACGACGAGGTGGTCACAGTCCCCGACAAGGCTTTGCGGTGGGAGACCGCGTTCTTCGCCGA
>JAFTAG010000297.1 GCA_017458655.1 Ruminiclostridium sp.
GATCGACCCCGATATTACCCTCGATATGCTCTGGTGGAGCGAGCCGCGCTGGGTGACGGACTCGGAGGACGTTTACGCTGCACGTTACAAGTGGTACCGTGAAACGCTGATCTCGGCTTACGAGACTTACGGTTTGCAGTTCGACTATGTGAGCGCCACGCGAAACGAACGCGCAAACGACCCCGACTGGACGATATATCTTTCCAATCATCTCAAAAGTGACAGCGGCACGCCATACGACTTCTCGATAATAAAGATCGTTGACGGCGAGGCTGTCTGCACATGGGGCATATCAAAGGCTATGCTCGAAAATGAACAACTGCGTGACGCGGTAGATGTTGTGGGCAGCCATTACACTTCTTGGTCTGATGAGAACACAAGGAAATTACAGCAGGAATACGGCAAGGAAGTCTGGTTCTCCGAGGCAAGCTCACCTATGAGCTACGCGCAGGGAACGTACAGATATGACGGGAACGGCTCGGGAATGGGCGATATAAACGGTCTGCTCGATATCGCCAACCGCATAATCACGATGTATCCCGGCGGCGGTATGACGCTTTATGAATTTCAGCCGGCTGTGGCTTCGTATTACAGCGGCGCGACATACTCACAGAAACAGCTTATCCTTGCGGACGAACCGTGGAGCGGATATTACCTGCTCGACAGCGGTTTCTATATGGCTCTGCATTTCTCCCGCTTCATAAAGAAAGGCTGGGCGTTCGTTGACAGCGCGTGTGCAGGTGACGGAAAAGCAGGCGGGGACGGTCACGCGGTAGTTGATTCCACATACAGCTACATTACCTGCACCGACCCGGCGACCGGCGATTACAGCACGGTCATCACCAACACCACAGATGCTCCGATAAACTACACCTTCAATGTCACAGGTGCCGAAAAAGCCGGAGTTCCCGTGAATGTGTGGGAGACAAAGGGACCTTCCGGCGGCGCATGGAACGAGAATTATTTCAGACTGCGCGAAACGATATCTCCCGAAAACGGCAGTTTTAAAGCCACGGTTCAGCCGTATTCGATGATAACGCTGACAACGCTTGATACCGAGCGCGGCGAGTTCAGGGGATATGAGAGCAGCCTGCTTGAACTGCCTTATACCGACGATTTTGAGTACAGCGATGAGTACCTTGCCGCACGCGGAGGCGCTCCCCGCTATACCACGGACGAGGGCGGGGCTTTCGAGGTAGTGACTGACAATGACGGAAATAAGGTTCTGATGCAGAAGATAACCGATGCCACCCATGCCGAGGAATGGGGAAGTACACCCTCACCCGTCACTAATTTCGGAGACGACAGGTGGTTCAACTACTCTGTCAGCGCAGATGTGAAGTTTGCAGACAGCGGGGAGCCTGACAAGAACAGCACAGCGGTGGGACTGCGGTATAACCTTGCGGACAGCGGAGCAAGCGGCTGGAGGTTACAGCTGAATGAAGCCGGAGAATGGCGTCTGCGAATAGGCTCAAAGCCTGTCGCAACGGGAAATGTCGCACTGAATGACGGCTGGAACAATATAAAAATAGAAGCCGTGAACAATACCATACGCGGATATGTGAACGGCGAGCTTGTCACGGAAGCCGACGAGAACACCGAGGGATATGCAATGCAGTCCGCCGGACGTGCGGCGCTTTACAGCAGCTATTACAACAACTGTTTCGACAATGTCAGAGTCGAGCCTGTTGAGGGTGGGGAAGCTTACGTCACCCGGTTCGATGATACTGATGACGGGATAGCTTATACCGGCGACTGGTCGCACAGCACAATGGACAGCTTCAAGAACTACAAACGAAC
>JAFTAG010000044.1 GCA_017458655.1 Ruminiclostridium sp.
GCCGGCTTGGTCGTGCTCCCCTAATCAAGAAAAGTTATTTTAGAAAATAACCGTCCGATGTCTGGGAAAACTTACGGGCGGTTATTTCCTTTTGTTGTCATTGTGGTTGTTTCTGTCTCTGAATATCATGTACAGAAGCGTTGCGACTGCGCACACACAGTACAGCGTCCGGATCATATCCTGATAAGTAAACATCATCATAGACATCCCCCCTTTCGCAAGGGGAGCGGGGATTCAATGCAGGAGGCGTTGAAAATCGGCACCCAAAGCGTGCACGATGCACGCATTCAAGTGCCGATATGACCGCCGCCGTTCCCGGTATTACCCGGGATTGCTCTCGTCTTTTTTATTATATCATTTGTGTTGAATTTTGTCAAGAAATGCAGAATTGTACTCTTTTACGGTCGTCTGCGTTACACCCTTGAAAAATCCTCGCCGATGTGCTATAATATACTCAATGATCTTGAAAAAGGGCGGTGGTAAGGCTGAAAAAGCGGTTGTTGTCGGGTGTGACGCTTGCCGTTTCATTGCTTACCCTCTGCGGGTGTTCGAGCGCTTCCGTCGAGGAGCTTCTGAGCCCGCCGAGACTTGACGGCGAGCAGACCGAGATCTACGAAGCTCTGCGGAGCTTCACCAACAACGACATTGTCCTGAAATACCCGAGAAGCGGGCAGTACCGCAGCGCGTTTGTTGTCACCGACCTTGACAACGAGCCCACCGACGAGGCTATCGTATTTTACGAGACTTCAAATATTTCCGATGGCTCGTCGCTTCGTATGAACTTTCTCGACAAGCAGGGCGGGAAGTGGGTGTCGGTCTATGATTTCGCCGCGTCCGGCAGCGAGGTGGACAGCGTCCGCTTTGAGGATCTCGGCGGCGAGAGCCCGAATATCATTGTCACCTATCTTGTGCAGAACTCCTCGGACCATTATACGAGCATTATGAAGTACACGGACGGTATCCCCGAGGAGCTCGTGAACGTCAGAAATATCTATATGGACGTATTTGACGCGAACGGGGACGGCGTACTCGATGTGTTCACCATTACCAACGAGCGTACCGCGGGAAGCTCGGTCGCCGGAATTTACAGCAATACCGCCGAGGGCTTCGGGCAGATAGGCAAGACCCGCCTTAACAGCGGCTTTGCGGGTATCAAGGACGTTGTCTGCGGTGTATTCGATGAGAAGGGCACCACCGCGGTATTCATCGACTACGCGTTCTCGGACGGCTCCTTCGGCACCGACGCGGTCATCTGCACCCCCGACTACTCCTACCTGTCTCCCGTGCTCGGCCCCGAAAACATCTATCGTCTCGAAAACACCTACACCCCGTATGTACCGTGTATGGACATCGACGGCGACGGGCTCATAGAGATACCTGCGACACAGCCGTTCTCGGATTATTTGGACGTTCCCGACGCGGAAAAGGTCAATTCGACGATCTGGTATTCGCTCGACAGGGCGGGCACCTTCAAGGAGGTCAAGCTGCGCAGTTATATCGGCACAAAGGGCGATCATATGCTCGTTTTTCCCGAGAAGTGGGGCTCATTCGTTACCGCGGCGGTCTCTATCTCCGATATGACGGTGCGGTTCAACCGCTACAACGAGGTAGATGATACGCCCGAGGAGGTGCTTATGACGCTCTGCGGCGCCGCCGAGGGGAATACCGGCAAGTATTCCGGCAGCGGGTATATCTTTCTCGGCACGAGCGATAATACGGGATATTCGTATTACGCGAAGCTCGGGACAGGCTCCCGCGCGCCGACCGAGGAGGAGCTCCGCGAAATGTTCCGCTTGCTGCAGTAACAGGCGGCAGCGCGGATATTTCGGGAAAAATTTTTCGCTTAAGTGAACAGTGCATCATAAAGGGAGAAATATATGGAAGAAAAAAGAATTCTTGTATGTGAGGACGAGGACGCTATCCGCGATTTCGTGGTGATCCACCTGCGCAGGTCGGGCTACGACGTGTATGACGTAGATAGCGGCGAAAAGGCCATAGAAGCCTGGAAAAGCGGCAAGCGCTTCGACGTGGCGCTGCTCGATATAATGATGCCCGGTATCGACGGAACGCAGGTATGCAGGTTCCTGCGCGGCGAGAGCAGCACTATCGGTATCATAATGCTTTCCGCGAAAAGTCAGGAAATGGATAAGGTGAACTGCCTTATGATGGGAGCCGACGACTATGTGACAAAGCCGTTCTCGCCGTCCGAGCTTATCGCCCGCGTAGATGCGATCTACCGCCGCGTGAGCGTTTCGCGCTCCGCCGGGGAATCCGAGAGCGAGCTTGAGTCGGGGCCTTTCCGTGTCGATCTGAAAAGCCGCCGTATCACCAAGAACGGCGTGCCTCTCGAGATCACACAGGTGGAATATCATATCATAGAGTTTTTCATTCGCAGCGACGGGAACGCCATTGACCGCCGCACCCTGCTCAATAAGATATGGGGCGAGGGCTATTACGGCGACGACAAGATAGTCGATGTCAATATCCGCCGCATAAGAATGAAAATAGAGGACGACCCCTCCGCGCCCAAATATATCCAGACCGTCTGGGGATTTGGATATAAATGGGGCGACGGGAAGGAAAAAGCAGAGGAAAGCTGAGAGAGCACAGAAGCACAGATGAGGGCTCTGCCCCCTTGCGGGGATCCGGGGGCAATGCAGGACGCATTGAAGAGCTTGCTCAGACCGCCGCACGGATGCGGCGCTTAAAGGCAAGCTCCAGAGCGCCCCCATTCTCAATAATCTTTACATCTCATCTCTCGGAGGAAGATCTTGAAAAATCTGTTAAAATATCTTACGGCGGGGTATATGAAGGAGACGATCCTTGCCCCGCTGTTCAAATGTATCGAAGCCGTGCTCGAGCTGTTCGTACCGCTCGTGGTCGCGGACATCATCGACAACGGCATCGCGGGCGGCGACAAGAGCCGTGTTATTGTGATGTGCATATTGCTCATAGGGCTCGGCCTCACGGGGCTTGCGTTCTCGATAACGGCGCAGTTCTTTGCCGCAAGAGCCGCCACCGGCTTCTCCAAGACCGTTGGGAACGCGCTGTTCAAGCACATTCAGAGCCTTTCCTATTCCGATCTCGACGAAATGGGCATCTCCACGCTAATGACCCGTATGACGAGCGACTTGAATCAGGTGCAGACGGGCGTTAATATGACGCTGCGGCTGCTGCTGCGCTCGCCGTTCATCGTGTTCGGCGCGATGATAATGGCGTTCACGATAGATGTAAGCTCCGCGCTGATATTCGCAGTGGCGATACCGGTGCTGTCGGCGGTAGTGCTCGGCATAATGCTTGCGGGTATGCCGCTTTACGGGAAAGTCCGCGCCGGCCTCGACCGGCTTCTACGCCGCACAAGGGAAAATCTCAGCGGTGCGAGAGTGATACGCGCATTCTGTATCGAGGAGAGCGAGATCGGGAAATTTCGCAGAGAGAACGAGCAGCTCACAAAGGAACAGAAGAAGGCGGGGCGCATATCCGCGCTGATGAATCCGCTGACCTTCGTGTTGATAAATTTAGCGATAATTTTGCTGATATACAACGGCGCGGTGCTGGTTGACAACGGTACGCTCACACAGGGGCAGGTCGTGGCGCTGTACAACTATATGTCGCAGATACTTGTGGAGCTTATCAAGTTCGCGGGTCTGATAATCACGGTGACTAAGGCCGCTGCCTGCGCGAAACGCGTGCAGTCGGTACTCGACGGCGGCGAGGGAATGCGGGGCGGCACAGAAACGGCGGGCTTTGCGGGCTACAAATACGCTGTGGAATTCCGCCACGTCGATATGCGCTACCGCGGCGCATCGGAAAACTCCCTCACCGATATCGACTTTGCGGCAAAGAGAGGCTCCGTAGTGGGAATTATCGGCGGTACCGGCTCGGGAAAATCCACGCTCGTGAATATGATACCGCGTTTTTACGACGCGGCGGCGGGCGATGTTTACATCAACGGCATAAACGTGAAGGATTACACGCTCGGTGCGCTCCGCGGGCTTATCGGTGTAGTACCGCAGAAGGCGGTGCTTTTCAAGGGCACGATACGCGAAAATATGCACTGGCGGGACGAAAGCGCCGACGATGCGGAGATATACCGCGCGCTTGAGACCGCGCAGGCAGGCGATATCATCGCCAAAAAGGAAAAAGGCCTCGACTGTATGATAACTCAGGGCGGCGGGAACTTTTCGGGCGGTCAGAAGCAGCGTCTCACCATCGCAAGAGCGCTGGTCGGCTCACCGGAGATACTTATACTCGACGACAGCTCCTCCGCGCTCGATTTTGCCACCGATGCCGCATTACGAAAGGCTTTGCGCGAGCTGAAAAACACGACCGTGTTTATAGTGTCGCAGCGCACCTCCTCGATAATGCACGCGGACAAGATAATCGTGCTGGACGACGGTCACGCGGTGGGCATCGGGACGCACTCCGAGCTGCTCGAAAGCTGCGCGGTGTATCGTGAGATATACGACTCGCAGTTCCGCAAGGAAGGGGGCGAGGCGGTATGAAGCAAAACAAAGGGACGCTGCGCAAGATCCTGCGCTATATAAAAAGGTATATCGGGCTGATGCTGCTGTCAATGCTGCTTGCGGCGCTGTCCGTCGCGGGGAGCCTCGTTATCCCGATGATAATAGGCAAGGCGATAGACCTGCTTGTCCCGGCATTTTCCGGCGGCGGGCTCGATCTCGGCACTGTCGCGCTGTATCTGATACAGGCGGGTGCGGCCGCGGGTATCACCGCGCTGCTGCAGTGGCTCATGGGCGTGATAAACAACCGCGTCGCGTTCAACACCGTGCGTGATATCCGCAACGACGCGTTCCGCAGGATCGAGGAGCTCCCGCTGTCGTATCTCGACAAGCAGAGCGCGGGCGATATCGTCAGCCGCGTGATCTCGGACGCCGACACCTTTGCGGACGGCCTGCTGCTGGGATTTTCGCAGCTTTTCACGGGTGTCGTCACCATACTCGGGACGCTCGTGTTCATGCTGCTGCTCGACCCGTGGATAACCCTCGTGGTGGTAGTTCTCACCCCGGTATCGCTGCTGGTAGCGCGGTTCATCTCCACCCGCACCTACAGTATGTTCAAGGTGCGCTCGGAAACTCTCGGCGAGCAGACCGCGTACATCGACGAGATGATAGGCGGGGCGAAGGTCGTGAAAGCGTTCCGGCGGGAAGAAAAAGCGTATGAGAAATTCGCGGAGATAAACGAGCGGCTGGAGAAATGCTCGCTGCGGGCGACATTCTATTCCTCGCTGACAAACCCCTGCACGCGCTTTGTGAATGC
This sequence comes from Ruminiclostridium sp., assembly GCA_017458655.1. Classification (GTDB taxonomy): domain Bacteria; phylum Bacillota; class Clostridia; order Oscillospirales; family Ruminococcaceae; genus Ruminiclostridium_E. Next base: position 5,281 of record JAFTAG010000044.1, read on the forward strand.
GCTCGTGTACGCGGCGGCGGCGCTGTTCGGAGCTATCGCGGTGATCGACGGCGGATTTATGGGAAGCGCGATAACGATAGGCGAGCTGTCCTGCTTTCTGAGCTACGCCAACCAATACACCAAGCCGTTCAACGAGATATCGGGCGTAGTCACCGAGCTGCAGAACGCGTTTGCCTGCGCAGCACGGCTGTTTGAGCTGATCGGGCAGTCCCCGCAGGCTCCCGAACCGGAAAACGCCGCAGTTCTCACGGACGTAAAGGGCAGCGTGAGAGCGGAGAACGTGAGCTTCTCCTACGACCCGGACAGGAAGCTCATCGAAAACTTCAACATCGATATAAAGCCCGGGCAGCGCGTCGCAATAGTGGGCCCAACGGGCTGCGGCAAGACCACGTTCATCAACCTGCTTATGCGGTTCTACGATGTGACGGGCGGAGCGATATACGCCGAGGGGCATGATATCCGCGAAGTCACCCGCCGCAGCCTGCGCGGCTCGTATGGTATGGTGCTGCAGGAGACCCGCCTTATGACCGGAACGATACGGGAAAATATAACAATGGGCAAGCCGGACGCGTCCGACGAGGAAGTCATCGCCGCCGCGAAAGCCTCCCACGCGCACAGCTTCATCAAGCGGCTGCCGCAGGGCTACGACACCCCCATAGGCGAGGACGGCGGAAGCCTCTCGCAAGGCCAGAAGCAGCTGCTCTGTATAACACGGATAATGCTCTGCCTGCCGCCCATGCTCATTCTCGACGAGGCAACGTCCAGCATAGATACCCGCACCGAGCTGAAAATACAGGACGCGTTCGCCAAGCTCATGCAAGGCCGCACAAGCTTCATCGTCGCACACCGCCTCTCCACGATCAGAGACGCCGACGTCATTCTCGTAATGAATAACGGCAGTATCATCGAGCAGGGCACCCACGCCGAGCTCCTGCAGCGCGCCGGCTTCTACGCACAGCTCTATAACAGCCAGTTCGAGAGTTGAGAGTTGAGAGGTCGCTGACGCTCGAGAGGTCGCTGACGCTCGAGAGGTCGCTGACGCTCGAGACGGGGAAAGAGAGGAAACCTTTCTTGGAAGAAAGGTTTCCCCTCTCTCCCCGAACCCCTCTCTTCCTTTCGAAAAAACTGTATTGGCTTCGCAGTTAGATTTACAGAGCCTGCGCCCCCTTTCGGAAGTGCGCAAAAAAGCCCGCTGTTACGGAAACAGCGGGTATTTTTTGACATTTTGTGACATTTGTGGTATAATATTGTTATTTGACAAGGAAAATGAAAAAAACGTAATAACCCGAGATAACCGGTGATATACCGAACAAATAGCGTAACCAAGCCGAAAACCGGCATTTAAAACCGTTAGCTTGTGAAAGATTTTTCATTTTGCTTGTCAGAGAATATTTGTTGCCGATTATACGATTTGTTATATTTGCAGTTGAAAACTTTTTCGTTTAAATTTCCGTTAAAAAACTGTTCAAGGCGCTCGGTTAAGCGTTTAAGAAAATTTTTGACACAAAATGAAAAATTCATTAAAACGGTTGAAAACTCAAAATTTCTCGGCGAAGTCGGCGAAGTAATTTTTCAACAACTTTTCCACCGATTTTAAAACTCGATTTTTGCA
>JAFTAG010000298.1 GCA_017458655.1 Ruminiclostridium sp.
ACAGGGGCTCCTTAAGCTCGCCAGACTGCCCCATACGGACAGCGACCCCGAAACGGCGATGTACTGTATGGATAAGGGGCTGACGCATCTCGTGCTGTCTAACGCGGGGATAGATGTCCCGAATTACGCGCTGCTCGAGCGCGGCGACCTGAACGTTATAGATGAGCGTATAGCCGAGATAGAGAAGAAATTCCGCTATCCCGTGTATATCTCCGCATCGAGCTGTTCGTCGTCTATCGGCGCGAATATAGTTTATAACGCCGAGGAGCTCAAAAAGGCCGCAAAGATAGCGTTCTCACACCACCACAAGGCTATCGTCGAGGAGGAGCTCAGCGGGCGCAACATCGAGTGCGCGGTAATGGGCAGCTCATACGATATCGAGATATCCGCGTTCGGTGAGATAGTAAAGACCCCCGGCATAAATACCGCGGCCGCATATACCGCGGAATTCGATACTTCCCCCGACCTGACCGACGAGCAGCGCGAGCGTATGACCGCCATGGCTAAAAAGGCGTTCCTTATCCTCTGTTTCAGAGGCTGCGCCAGAATGTCGTTCAGGATATGCGGGGAACGCATTATGCTGCGAAGGGTAGCGGCTATCCCGGGGTTTGCTCCGGAGAGCGCGCTCATGCTGCTGCTGCGCGAAAGCGGGTACGAATACTCCGGGGCGATAAATAAGATAGTGAGCCTCGCCACGGAGCTTGACGCATGACCCTATGAACAAAGGAAAGGAAGATCGATAGATGATACCCGTTGATCTTAATATCACAAGTCTCGTAAAGACCGACGAAGGCGAGGACAAGATAGAGTTCTTCACGGTCGGGACATATAAAAGCACAAGAGACGGCTACTGTCTGAGCTACGACGAGACCGGCGATATCGGCTACGACAACAACCGCGTTATGATAACCGCAAAAGGCGATTCTGTGGTCATAGAGCGCAAGGGAGATGCTCCCTCGACCCTGTGCATCGAAAAGAACATCAAGCACCACTGCGTTTACGGTACGCCCTACGGCGATATTATGATGGGCATAAACACCTACGCCGTGAACAACTCCCTCGGGAAGAACGGCGGCAAGCTGTATTTCAGATACAGCATAGATATCAATTCAGACTTCGTCTCCGAGAACGAAATGGACATAGATGTAAAGCCCTCCCTTGAAGCGTGAAGCTCGGATAGGTTTCCCCCGCCTATGACGTGGGAAACAAAAAATACAGAAAAGGACAGAAAATATGAACGTTAATATGAACGAAAAGGCAAAGAACGAAGTAAGAGAGATAGTTATGAAGGCGCTGGGGCAGCTCACGGCGGAGGGGAAGCTCCCCGCTGAGCCGATACCGGCATTTACCGTGGAACAGCCCGCGGACAGCTCCCACGGCGACTTCTCCTGCAACGCTGCGCTCGCGTCCTCAAAGGTGTTTCATAAAAACCCCCGGGAGACGGCATCTCTCGTAGCGGAGGCCGCGATACTCGACGGAACGTTGTTCGAGCGTATCGAGGTCGCGGGGCCGGGATTTATCAACTTCTTTCTGAAACCGGCGTGGTTCACGGAAACGGTCGATACCGTGCTCAGACAGGGTGAAAACTACGGAAAGACCGATATGGGGCAGGGCAAGCGCGTGCTCGTGGAATTCGTTTCCGCCAACCCCACCGGGCCTATGCATATCGGCAACGCCCGCGGCGGCGCTATCGGAGACTGCCTCGCGTCGGTGCTCGAATACGCGGGATACTATGTTGAGCGCGAATTTTACATCAACGATGCCGGTAATCAGGTGAACAAGTTCGGGCTGAGCCTCGATATCCGCTACAAGCAGATATTCGGCAGCACCGAAGAAATGCCGGAGGACAGCTACCACGGACAGGATATCATCGATCATGCAAAGGCATTTGCCGACAAGTACGGTGATAAGTATATGAACGTTTCCGAGGAGGAAAGGCGCAAGGCTCTTGTGGAATACGCTCTTCCGCTGAATATAAAAGGGCTGGAGCAGGATCTGCTCAAATA
>JAFTAG010000299.1 GCA_017458655.1 Ruminiclostridium sp.
TATCAGCGCACCCGCCGATACGATATCGACTATCACCTGCGCGGCGGAATATCTGCGTCTGAACTTATATACACCGATCTTCATCTGCTGTGACCTTTCGTTATATCTTTGTTATATCCACCATTTCAACATCGTCGATGTTCTTTTTCATCTCGATGCACTTTACAAGAGCCTCTGCGGTATCGACCGAGGTAAGACAGGCGATAGAGCGCTCAACAGCCTTGCGGCGCATTCTTACGCTGTCGCGTGCGGGAGAGCGTCCCGTTTCCGATGTGGAAATGACATAGTTTATCTCTCCGCTGTCAAGCAGCGACATTATGTTAGGCTCCTGATGCTCGCTGACGCGATAGGTGAAGTTGGTGGCTATCATATTTCGTATCAGCGTGGAGGCCGTTCCGCTCGTTGCGTAAATATCGAATCCGAGCTGCTCAAAGCGGCTCGCTATCTCGATTATCTCGGGCTTGTCCTGATTGCGGACGGAGAACAGCACTCCGCCCTTGTCGTACATCTTGAAGCCCGCGGCTATAAGCCCCTTGAACAGCGCGGTCTCGAAGCTGTGCGCGATACCGAGACACTCGCCCGTGGATTTCATCTCGGGTCCGAGCTGTGTATCAACGTCGTGGAGCTTCTCAAAGCTGAATACCGGCACCTTCACCGCGACATAGTCACCTACGGGGTACAGTCCCGACGAGAAGCCCTGCTCTTTAAGCGTATGCCCCATCATTATCTTTGTGGCAATATCCACCATCTGCACGCCCGTGACCTTTGAGATATATGGAACGGTGCGTGAGGAGCGCGGGTTCACTTCTATCACATAGACCTCGTTGTTATAGACAACATACTGTATGTTCACAAGGCCGATGACATTGAGCGCCTTCGCAAGTCTCTCGGTATATGCCACAATAACGCGCTTTACACGCTCGGTAAGCGTCTGTGCGGGATAAACCGATATGCTGTCGCCGGAATGCACGCCTGCGCGCTCGATATGCTCCATAATTCCAGGGATAAGGAAGTCCGTCCCGTCGCAGATAGCATCGACCTCGACCTCGGTACCCATAAGGTATTTATCGATAAGCACGGGGTTTTCGAGCTTGTGAGATGTGATTATCTCCATATACTCGGTAACGTCCGCGTCGCAGTGTGCGATTATCATATTCTGGCCGCCGAGTACATACGACGGGCGCAGCAATACGGGGTAGCCAAGCTGATTGGCAGAGTCGAGCGCTTCCGTGGTCGTAAATACGGTATGTCCTTTCGGGCGCGGTATTCCGCACTTTTCAAGCAGCTCATCGAACAGCTCTCTGTCCTCGGCGGCATCTATGCTTTCTGCCGACGTTCCGAGAATGTTCGCACCTATCTCCTGCAGGTGCTTGGTAAGCTTTATAGCGGTCTGTCCGCCGAACTGCACCACAACGCCGTCCGGCTTTTCGGTAGCTATCAGAGAATCAACGTCCTCGAAGGTCAGCGGGTCGAAATACAGTCTGTCGCCGGTGTCGAAGTCGGTAGAAACCGTTTCGGGGTTGTTGTTGCAGATAACGGTCTCATATCCCATTTCTTTAAGCGCCCAAACACAGTGTACCGAGCAGTAGTCGAACTCTATGCCCTGCCCTATGCGTATCGGGCCCGAACCGAATACGATGACTTTTTTGCGGCCGGTGGAATGCTCTTTGATAAACTCCTCGGCCTCGTTCTCGTCGTCGTAGGTGCTGTAGAAATACGGCGTTTCCGCGGAGAACTCCGCCGCGCAGGTATCGACCATTTTATAAACGGCATGTCTGCGCTTTATTCCCGCGGCATCAAGCGACTGACCGGATATCTTTTCTATCGACTTGTCAAGGTAGCAGTATTTTTTCGCGGTATCGTATTTCTCCTGCGTGAGCTTGCCCTCGGAGAGCCACTGTTCGAGCTCGACGAGGTTTTTCAGCTTGCAGATGAACCATTTGTCGATCTTTGTTATATCGTGTATCGTGTTTACGTCAATTCCGCGTTTGAGCGCTTCGAATACGCAGAATGAACGGTCGGTATCGATATCGGAAAGCTTCTGTCCCACTTCGGCATCGGTCAGCTTCGCGAATTCGGCCTTGGACATCGTGTCCATACCGAGCTCGATAGAGCGGACAGCTTTCATCATAGCCGCCTCGAAGCTCGTACCGATAGCCATTATCTCGCCGGTAGCCTTCATCTGCGTACCGAGCGTCTTTTTCGCGTAAACGAACTTATCAAAAGGCCATTTCGGGAATTTTACAACTATATAGTCGAGCGCGGGCTCGAAGCAGGCATAAGTCTTGTTCGTGACCTGATTTACTATCTCGTCGAGCGTGTAGCCTATCGCTATGCGTGTCGCAACCTTTGCGATCGGGTAGCCGGTAGCTTTTGATGCAAGCGCCGACGAGCGGGAAACTCTCGGGTTGACCTCGATAACGGCATACTCGAAGCTGTTCGGGTTCAGCGCGAACTGGCAGTTGCAGCCGCCCTCGACTTTGAGCGCCTGTATGATGTTCAGCGCCGCGGTACGCAGCATCTGGTATTCCCTGTCGGCAAGCGTTACAGCGGGCGCAACGACGATACTGTCGCCGGTATGCACTCCTACTGGGTCGAAGTTTTCCATTGAGCAGACAGTTATGACATTACCCTTGGCGTCGCGAATCACCTCAAACTCGATCTCTTTCCAGCCCGAAATGCACTTTTCGACAAGTATCTGGTGTATCGGCGACATACGCAGACCGTTGGTCGCTATCTCGTGGAGCTCGTCGCGGTCGTTAGCGATACCGCCGCCGGTGCCGCCGAGCGTGAACGCGGGGCGCACTATAACGGGATAGCCTATCACGTTGTCGGCATAGTCAAGCGCGTCGTTAAGATCTTCAACGACCTTTGAAGGGATCACCGGCTCACCTATAGCCTCCATAGTATCTTTGAATGCCTGTCTGTCCTCGGCCTTGTGTATCGTCTCCGGAACAGCTCCGAGCAGCTTGACGCCGTTCTCTTCGAGGAAGCCTTCCTCTGCGAGCTGCATGGAAAGCGTGAGTCCGGTCTGTCCTCCGAGCGTTGACAGGACGCTGTCCGGCTTTTCTATCTTTATAATGCGCTTCACACATTCGAGCGTCAGCGGCTCGATATAGATGTGGTCGGCCATGTGCTTGTCGGTCATTATCGTAGCCGGGTTGGAATTTATCAGGACAACTTCAAGTCCCTCCTGTTTTAAGGCGCGGCAAGCCTGGGCTCCCGCA
>JAFTAG010000300.1 GCA_017458655.1 Ruminiclostridium sp.
TGTCGTTCAGGCGTGCCGACATAAAGTCGGCAGATTGTACAAATTTTTCGCAGGCATACTGTCGTATGTCAAGGAAAATTTGTGCAATATGACGGCTTTAGGGCGGTGCGAATGGGCGGCAAGAGGTTTTTAGAGGTGCCCCATAGTATTACACGGATAAAAATAAACACCGCAACAACGGGTTGCTTGACCCGCCGCGGGGAATGTGTTATAATGACAGCAAAGAAACAAGGAGGGCTGCAATTATGGAAACCAAGACTGTGATACACGAACTGCGCACAAAGAGAGGAATGTCGCAGGACGCACTGGCGGAAAAGGTCTTTGTCACGCGTCAGGCGGTGTCGCGCTGGGAAAACGGCGAGACGGTACCGAATACCGAAACGCTGAAGCTGCTGTCGGGACTGTTCGGGGTGTCGATAAACACGCTGCTGGGCTCGCCGAGAAAGCTTGTCTGCCAGTGCTGCGGAATGCCGCTCGAGGACGATATGGTGAGCCGCGAGAAGGACGGCTCGCTCAATGACAATTACTGCAAGTGGTGCTACGCGGACGGCGAATATATGTACAGCGATATGGACGAGCTCATCGGCGTGTGCGTTAAGAATATGGCAAACGAGGAGCACCCCGAGGCCGAGGTGCGCGCTTATCTGAAAGAGACGCTGCCGAAGCTCGATTACTGGAAGCGTTATAAAGAGCTCGGCGACGGCGGGAGGTTAGATGAATTCAAGCAAAAGCTCATCGGCGAGATAAATGCCCTTAATATTGAGGGAATGCCGAAGGTCGAGCGCCTCAACGCGTTGGTCGGAAGCTATATCAATCTCGCGTACAGGCTCCCGAACGGCAGTACGGTGAAATTTCTCGACGACAATGCCACCTATCTCGGAGATCAGCTCGAATGCGAATTCGGCTGCGGCAGATGCTTCGGGGTGGCCGCGAATATGGAGTTCATTCTGGTATGCACATACGGCGAGAACGGCTCCGACCCCGAGCTGGTGATCTATAAGAAACGGTGACAGTAAAAGCGCCCCTTACCGCACAGAATGGGGCGCTTCTGTTATTTATTTATGTGATTACCCATTTAACTCACCATAATGATATGATTCGGCAGCATCGTTATTCAGATATGCGGCGAAGCCGCTCCATAACTATTCATTATTTCTGTGTCAGTGAAGAGTAAAGAATGAATAATGAATAGTGAATAGTTGTGGCTGCGCTGCGCGCTTAATATTATGGTGAGTTATCCGGGGAATCAAATTTATTTATCATCGAGCCCCGTGACCTCTATCTTCGGAGGGGCACAGGCTATAAGCTCCTCCTTGGGGATATTGCAGAATATCTCGACGAGCTGCGGGTCGAGCTGTGTCCCGGCGGATTCCTTTATTATCCTTATCGCCTCCTCATGTGTTCTCGGCGCTTTGTACGAGCGGCGCATCGTTATCGCCGAATATGTGTCGGCCACCGCGATTATCTTCGCCGCGAACGGTATCTTGTCGCCCGGGATCTTGTAGTAGCCCTTGCCGTCGATACGCTCGTGGTGATATTCTATCCACGGCATTACCTTTTCGAACGAATGCAGCGGGCTCAGCACCTCGACGCCTATTTTCGGGTGGCGGCGCATTATCTCCCATTCCTCGTCAGTGAGCTTATCCGGCTTATTGAGTATAGACTCCGGTATTCCGAGCTTGCCGACGTCGTGCATAAGCGAGGCATATGACAGGCTGACGGGATTTATGCCGGCCTTCATCTGCTGCGGGATATATCCGAACAGTGTCATTGTAACGTTCTGAACGTGGCGGCTGTGACCGTTCAGGTTCGGGTCACGCGCGTCTATAGCGCTGATTATGACCTCCGCGACATCGATGCTTCGCTCCTTGGCGGTGGCGAGCAGCTTCGACATAAGGTAGTTGACGATGAAAACAAAGACGCTCCCGCCGAACAGTATCATTGCCATAAGCATATCGGGGTTTCCGAATACGGCGACAAGGATATATCCCACGAGGAAGAACGAGAGCAGCACAAGGGCTATGTATGCCCACACCTTGTCGCGGCGGCGGTTTCCCGAGATAACGTCGCTTATACTGCGAATAAAAAACAGAAAACTGATGACATTCAGCACCATGAGCAAGGCGCCCGCAGATATCATTGCATAGATAACGGTCTGCATATATTACCTCTGTGATCGACAAGTTTGTTCTTAACAGGTCAATTATACCACTTTCGGAGGCACAAGTCAATAGCTTAGGGTCATTTCAATGTCGCTTTGAAGCCTATGAGGGAATTGCCGCTGCGGTACGCGGTCATATCCCCCTTATGCTTCTGCGCTATCGACTTTGCGATCGAAAGCCCTATGCCGTAGCCGCTGCCTGCGGTGCGCGCCTTGTCCGAACGGTAGAACCTGTCGAAAAGGCGGTCGAGCTCGGTATTCTCCGCGTCCGCAAAGGTGTTTTCCACATACAGCGTGATGTGGCGCTTCTTCTCAAGCCGCACGGTTATCACGCCGCCCTTGTCGCAGTATTTCACGGCGTTGTCGAGCAGAATAGAGAACAGATGCCGTATAAGGCTCTCGTCGCCGCTGTAGGTCATATCGTCCGATATGCTCCAGGTTATCTTTATATCGCGCTGACCCGCGGGGCGCTCGTATTCCGACACCATATCCGACAATATCTCGCCGATATTGATCTCCGAGAGCCGCAGAGGCGTGCTGCCCTCGTCCATACGGGACAGCGTGACAAGCTCGTTTACCAGCTCGGACATACGCTCGCTCTCGCTCTTTATGTCGTCGAGCCACTCGTTCTCCCCGATATCCTCCCTCAGAATGTCTATATTTGTCATTATCAGCGTGAGCGGGGTCTTAAGCTCGTGATTGGCGTCGGTGATGAACTGCTTCTGCTTCTCATAGCTCTCTGCGGCGGGCTTTACCGCTCTGCGCGAAAACAGCACCACGAGCACCAGCACTATCAGCATTATGACCGCAAGCACGACAACGGCCGACAGGAAGAATGTCCTGCTGAGCGAAAGATACAGCGAGCCGTCAACGAAAATGATGAGCTGCCTGTCACCCACGCGGTCGATCTTATACCGGAAAATGTTGTCCCAGCCGCGCTCACTTCCGGCCTTAA
>JAFTAG010000045.1 GCA_017458655.1 Ruminiclostridium sp.
AATAAGCGCCGGTGTGTAGGTCTGATACGGCGAGCCGTTGTCGCCCATTACCGGATCGACCACGCGCCTTGCCCGCGGGAACGCCCCGAAGAACTCCAGACAGGCATCGACCTGCTTGTCGGAAGCGAGAAATCCGCTGTATATCGTGTCGAACTTCACGCCGAGCGACTGATAGTGCTTTCGGCAGGGCGTGATGAAGTCCGTCATATCGCGGAACACGAAATCGTCAAACCCGCCGGTGTGCGTCGAGAGCACCGCTGTCGGCACGGGAACGCACTGTATGCCCATTGCCGAGATCACGGGTATTATTACGCTGAGCGAGCACCTGCCGAACCCCGACATATCATGTATCGCCGCGCAGATAGGTTGTTTTTCCGTAGCTATCCCTCTTTTTCAGTTTTTGCCGAACGCGTCGGCTGTCAACGCTGATATCGGCACCGTGAACAATTTTGAGCTCATTACAAAAATCGCTCACAAATGGCTTGACCAAGCCTTCTGTGAGCGAGATGTCCAAACAGTCCGGTTCGTATGTCTTTGTCGAGCCTTTTGATCTTTAAGTAAAGGGCACCTCTAAAAACCTCTTGCCGCCCATTCGCACCGCCCTAAAGCCGTCATATTGCACAAATTTTCCTTGACATACGACAGTATGCCTGCGAAAAATTTGTACAATCTGCCGACTTTATGTCGGCACGCCTGAACGATAATAGGTTTTTAGAGGAGCCCATAAGTTTTTTGAAAAGGTGGGGGTTTGGGGGAGGGAAAACTTTTGTACACAAAAGTTTTCTCTTCCCCAAGCGCGTTAGCGCTTCTCTCGAGCGTAAGCGACCTCTTACAAATGGAGAAGCCGCGATGCTTACACACCGCGGCTTCTCCGGAGAACAAAAATGAAGTAAGAATTTAAGAAATTTAGCTTGATTCAGTTAAGCTCAGACATTTTTGAGCTTTTCGTTGGCTGCGTCGAGCTCCTTCTGCACCATAAACTTTATGCTGCCGACGGTGTCAGACCACGGAGTACCCTGATTGTAAGATTCCTTCGAGGGGTTGAGAATGCAGTCATAAACGTTGTCGTTGATAGCCTTGTAGTATTCAAATACGGGGTGAGCCTCGGTGAGCTCTCTTGTTTTGAGCAGCATATCGTACATTTCCTGCGTCCAGCCGTAGTCGTCGAAGATCTGGTTCTGCTCGATCTCGATAGCCTTTTCGTTGTCGCGGCAGGCCATTACGCAGTTGAGGTAAGCTGCTGTGCCCTCGGGGTTGGAAGCGCCGGTCGGTATCGCAAAGCCCTTGATAACGCTCGGGAGGTAGTAGTCCTCTGTCTGCGGGCATTTGGGCATCGGCACGAACATAATGTCTTCCATTTCGCCGAAAGCCGCAACGTTCTGCGGTTCATAGAGGACATACGCGCCCTGCGGATAGAACAGCGTCTTGCCGGAAGCTATCTTCTCGGGGTGTACCGTCCACGCGTATTCGCCCTTCGGCACGGGAAGGTCGTTCTTTTTGAGCTTGAGCATATATTCCTGCACGTTCATTATCATCTGGCTCTCGAGGTTGCTCACGAGCTGACCGTCGATAAGGTCGATGTAGGGTGTGCCGGAAGTTACTGCGAAAGCGTTCTCGAATTCCCAGCCGTCGATGCCGAACTTTTCGGCCGAGCGGTCGCAGAACTGTATCATCATATCGTAGAACGTATCCCAGTTCCAGTTTCCTTCCTCGAGGAGCTGCGCCGGGTCGGGAAGTCCGTTCTCGGTAATGGTATTCTTGTTGTAGATAACGACAACGCCCGCGTCGGTGGAGGTCACGCCGAGGAAGTGCTTGCCGTTGATGCTGAACATATCGTTGACGTGCTTCATAGGCGTCCACAGGTCGGAATCGTAGTCGATATAGGGATCCATGGACTGGAACTTTCCGGCGATGATGTTGCCGGGAACGATATCGAGGTCTTCCGCGCTGAACATATCGGGTGCGTCGCCCGCAAGCACGAGGGTGGAGAGCTTGTCATAGCGGTCGTCCCACGAGCAGAGGGTAGTCTCGATCTTGCCGCCGCACTGTGTCTCGAACATTTCGAGCGCAACGCCCTTCGGCTTACCGGCCGCGGGGTTGAGGTCGAAGTTTGCGAGGAGCTTTACCGTCGGGTTTTCAAGCTTCTCAAAGCCCGTATCGATCTCGGCGATAGCTTCCTTATCCTCTTCTTTGAGAGTAGCGGGAGGAGTGGTAGTCGTAGCCTCGGTCTGGGCCGCGGTGGTGGTACCGGTGTCTGCGGGAGCTTCTGTTCTCGCGCCGCCGCCACCTACGCACGCCGTCGCGGAAACTACGCATAAAGCCGCAACTGCGGCAGATATAAGCTTATAACGTTTCATATCATTCATTCCTTTCTTACTTCGTGTCTGCAATTGACATTTCCGATCATCTGTCTGTATTATATCACGGTGCGGTTGAAATATATATCGAAATTTTAATTTTTATCTCGGATTTTTGTTGCCTTTTTTGAAGTTTTGTGATATAATATTTGTAATATAGGCTCTGCTCCTTATGACCGGCCGTTAGCGGCGACGGCCGCACCGAATCCGCGTCAAAATTATCTGCTTAATATTTGTTTCTACCCGCGCCAACAGTCTTGCGAATGATAAAATCAAGACTTGTAAAAGGAACGCAAGCTCCGATTTATGTCTAATAACTTTTAGATGTGACTATATGGCCGAAGCGTCTATAAAGTCTGCTCAAGCTCGCAAACGGGCCTGTCGGGTGCA
>JAFTAG010000301.1 GCA_017458655.1 Ruminiclostridium sp.
CATAATATCAGACGGGGGGGCAAACGCTTCCCCCTTGACCCGAGCGGCGGCGACGGCGGCACCGAATCCACGCGGGCAAGCGCCTGCAGCGATCCGCGTAGAGACGTTCTGCTGATCGAGAGATTTCGTCCGCGTTTATAGAGTTGTTTTAGCGGCGGGCTGAAGTCTCTGCGATTTTCGTACAAGCCCCGCAATATTCTTTTCCTTTCTTCGCCTATTTGCCTCACACAGCAGCTTCGGGGGCTTGTCAAGGGGGAGGCTTCGAAAAATTTTTCCGCAGAAAAATTTTTTGGAGTACCCTTGACAAGTCCTCGGAGCTGCTGTATAATTGGCAAGGCGAAGAAAAAAAGAATACATCGCCACCCCACACCAAAAAAATTCCCCCCAAAAGGGATTTTTTTTATTTTCCCCCTAAAGTTTTAAAAAAATCAGCCGATAAGATATGTGAAAGAGATATGAACGGAGGGGATATATAATGGACATAGGAACATCAAACAAGATACAGACCGCGTATCGTCCCCTCGTGCGGGGACTGATGCGCGCGAGCTCCGCGAACGGACAGCTCACCGCCGATGAGGAAATGACGCCGTTCGAAAAGCAGCGGGCTATGGAACAGGCCGCAAAGGAGCAGCAGAAAGCCGCCGAGGAACAGCGCAGGAAGCAGGCCGAGGAACAGGCTGCGAAGCAAAAGGAGCAGGAGCAGAAAATGCTCGAGGAAGAACTCAAAAGCTCCAAGGAAGAAGCCGAGGCTATGGAGGATATGTTCGAGTCCTTCGCCAAGTGCATTAAGATTGCAGCCCGCATCACAAAGGGCGATATCGTGCCTATGAAGGATATAAAGTATCTTGCCGAGCACGAGCCCGATATGTATAAACAGGCGATACTTATGCGTATGCCAAACGACCACCCCAAGAAACACAAGAGCCTGATAAAAGATGAAGACGAGGCTTCCGACGATACAATGACCGCCGAAGAGGCCGGAGCGGACGAGTCCGCATCGGATACGGCCGGAACGTGCGAAGCAGCACCCGCGGCGGAGACTGATGAGGAAGCCGGATAATAATGTAAAAGCAGGAAAAGAGGAAACAAAGCAGCGGCCGGACGTCTATGGCCGCTGTTTTGTTGCGGAAAAAGAAAAAAGCAATAAATACTTGATTTTTTTGCAGGAATGTTGTATAATAATTTCAAATATTCCACCGGAGGAAAAGAAAAATGGCTGAAAATCTGCTTGCGGAGATAGAAAAACGAATGCCCGGCTTCTCCAAAAGTCAAAAGCTTATAGCAAAATTTATCACCGAACACTACGAAAAGGCGGCATATATGACAGCCGCAAAGCTCGGCGCCGCGGTAAATGTCAGCGAGAGCACCGTGGTCAGATTTGCCGATGAAATGGGATTTGACGGGTACCCCGAAATGCAGAAGGCTCTGCAGAGCTACGGCAGGAACCGTATGACCACACTGCAGAGACTCGACGTTTCAAGTGACAGATTTGCGGGAGCAGACCTGTTAAAGACCGTTATGACGCAGGACATCGAGCGCATACGATACACAATGGAGAACATCTCGGAGGAAAGCTTCGGAAGAGCCGTTAACAAGATCATCTCCGCAAAGTGCGTGTATATCCTCGGTGCTATGAGCAGCGATATTCTTGCGAGATTTCTCTCGAATTACCTCAAACTCGCCTGCGACAATGTCGTGTATGTACAGCCGATCAATTCGAGCGGCATACTACAGCAGTTTATCCGTATGACGAGCGACGATGTTTTCATAGCCATATCCTTCCCACGGTATTCCCGCAATACGCTTACGGCAACGGCATACGCAAAGGAATGCGGCGCGGGCATCATAGCCGTCACCGACTCGGAAGCCTCTCCCCTTGCTGAATACGCCGATGAGCTGCTGCTCGCGAAAAGCGACATAATCAGCTACGCGGACAGCCTTGCGGCTCCTCTAAGCCTGATAAACGCGCTCGTTGCGGAGGTCGGTATGCGAAACAGCGAAAAGCTCGAAAAGACACTGACACGTCTCGAAGATCTCTGGGACAAGAACGAAGCCTATAAAAAAGACGACGAGAACTGAAAAGATATGACTGTTCTTTTTACGATCATAGATACGGCCGTTATCTGCGCAGTGCCTTGTCTGTGTCTGATACTGCCCCTTCCCTTCAATATCATCGCCGCGCTCGTTATAACGTTCACATTGTTCTTATTTGTGAACATTATTCCCGATATCCTGAAAGGAGCGCGCACACAGCTAAAGATACTGAACGGCGGCGGGACGCTCATCATCGCGTTTCTCGTGTCGGCAGCCGTACTTTCGGCTCTGCTGATATATCGTATAGCGGCCGGGAAGTTCGCGCCGGAGACCGATATCGCCTACATAGTTTTTGCGGTATTGTGCGAATTCATCGTGCTCGCCAACGGGCTTATACGGATATACGCCACATCGGTGCAGGCCGGCATAAAGCTGCGCGTTCTGGCTGCCGTATTCGCGTTCGTGCCCGTCATGAACGCGGTATTTCTGATAAAGCTGATGATCACCGCAAAACGGGAGGCAGCATTTGAGAAGGACTACGACGAGCGTGAAAAGGTCTTCGCGGAAAACAAGACCTGCTCGACAAGATACCCCATACTTATGGTGCACGGGGTGTTTTTCCGCGACAGCAGAGTGCTCAACTACTGGGGACGCGTTCCCGCGGCTCTCGAGCGCTGCGGCGCGGTGATACGCTACGGCGGGCAGCAGTCGGCGCTTTCCGTTGAACAAAGTGCAAATGAGCTTGCCGCGCGTATCGAGCAGACCTGCAAGGAGCTCGGCTGCGAAAAGCTCAACGTGATAGCACATTCAAAGGGCGGGCTCGATACGCGTTACGCGATATCAAAGCTCGGCTGCGGGAAGTACATCGCCTCGCTTACAACTATCTGCACGCCGCACAGGGGCTGCATTTTCGTTGAGAACATCTACAATAAGATACCCGAGGCCGGAAGACTTAAAATGGCAGCTGCATACAATGCGGCCGCGCGCCGTGTCGGAGACACCGCACCCGATTTTCTCGCCGCGGTGGGTGATCTGCGCGAAAGCGTGAGCATTGCACGGGACGCGCAGATGCCCGACGACCCGAATGTGTATTATCAGAGTGTGGGAGCTGCCGCCAAGGACCGCAAAAGCGGACGATTCCCGCTCAACATCTCACTCCCGCTCGTGAACAAAACGGACGGCGAGAATGACGGGCTTGTCTCTGTGACATCTTCTATGCACGGCGCAAAGCACCGCACACTGCGCGTTCCCGGAACACGCGGCATCACCCATGCTGATATGATAGACCTTAACCGCGAGAATATCAAGGATTTCGACGTCCGCACATTTTATATCGAGCTTGTCGGGGAGCTTCGCGGACAAGGGTTCTGATAACTCCCGTAAAGAAATATACGCGCCATTATACCGATAATACATTGACAACCGGACATAATAATGATATAATATTTACAGGCGGAGATCTCCGCACGATCACACTTCAAACACAGCATATCCGTTACGAAAGGAGCGATCTGTATGTGCATACACGATAACGAACACGAATGCAGACAGCCGGCCGACCACTGCTGTCATCATCATCCTCATCACCGTCCGCCGGAGCCCCGCGGAGTGACATTTGGCGACATAATGCTGCTCGGGATGTTTCTCTGCGTATTTGCGCGGCTCATCATCGACATAATAGCTGTATTCGGCAGCTGTGACTGTGAATGCGGCTGCGACAAGGAATGACAAAACAGCGAAATCCCCCGCCTCCGGTAGGGGATTTTACTGATAATTGACAATTGATAATTGTGGTGCGGCTTCGCCGCGATTTGAATTGTGACAACGCGGCACAATTGTGCTTTGTTCTGACAATTGTGCTGAAAAATCACAATCGTGCACAAAGCTATCAAATATAACTGCGAAGCCAATATAAGGGCACCTCTAAAAACCTCTTGCCGCCCATTCGCACCGCCCTAAA
>JAFTAG010000302.1 GCA_017458655.1 Ruminiclostridium sp.
ACGCGCATGAGGATAGGGCTCTGCCCTATCCTCAAACTCCTGACCCGGTTCCTTTGTGCGACAAAGGAACCGAAAGCGTAGTGTTATATGATCAGCGGGAACGTCCGCTTATCCCGTCTGCCGGAGAGACAGGCGGGTCATTCTTTTTTCAGCCCGTACTTGGCATAGAATGCCTTTATATCGCGCTCTGTGCGCACAAGCTCGCTGTAATGCAGCTTCTTGTCGTGCTTGTCGTAAAAGCCTATCGTTTTCTCGCCCGTGCAGGTGCTCGACTCGAGCTTTATGTCCTGCTCGGTGTAGCCTTCGGGTATCGGTTCTACTGCCTTTTTCATTCCGTTACCTCCCAGTAGTATTTTCGCTTGCATTCGGGGAAGTCGTCCGACACGCCGTGTTCGGGGTCGTAGAATGTTCCCCGCGCGTACAGCGACCAGTGCCAGCACCGCGGCGTTTCAAGGCTGAGCACGCACATCTCCGGCAGGTCATACTTTGTCGCAGCCTCGCGGCGCGGCTCTTTCATCGTGATACCGTTCGCGGCGAGGAAGTCCCGCATTTCGGAAAGCTTAGTCTCGCGGTAGTTTCCGAGAGCGCGGCAGACCTCCCCAACATCGACCCCGGTCATCATCGCGAGCACAGCCTGTCCGCACTGCAGGTCGGTGGGCTCATGCACAAAAACTATATTTTTCGCAATATTCATAGATTTTTCACCGTCTTTCCCGCTTCGTCACGATCGAAATACATCGCCGCAGGCGATACCACAACTGTTCACTGTTCACTGTTAACTATTCACTGTCTTAGTCTTTCCCGCTTCGTCACGATCGAAATACATCGCCGCAGGCGATACCACAACTGTTCACTGTTAACTGTTAACTATTCACTGTCTTACTCGCCCGTCATTCGGCGGATAAGGAGCCGTCCGTTCTCCTTGAGCCACTTGTCGCAGCGGTCGTAATCGGGGAATACCCGATAAACGTCGGCGTAGAAAGCCTTCGAGTGGTCGTGGTGCAGTATATGGCACAGCTCGTGCACCACCACGCTGTCGAGCACCTCTGGCGGCGTCATCACCAGCAGACAGTTGAAGTTGAGGTTGCCGCCGGTCGTGCAGCTCCCCCAGCGGGTCTTCTGATTGCGTATGGTTATGCGGTTGTATTTTACCCCCATAAGCCCGGCGAAATACTCAACGCGCCCGGGAATGATCGCAGCCGCCATATCCGCCATTCTGCGTATCTCCGCTTCGGTGAACGGGCGGGTCTCCGCAAGCTGCTCGTTCTCGGCGAGACGAGCTCTGACGTGCTTTTCGATGACCTTCGCCTTCTCGGTTAGGAATCGCTCTATCTCGCTGTTGGCGAGCCTCATCGGCGCGCGGACAACGACCTTCCCGTCGGGGCGTATCTCCGCGGACATGGTTTTCCGCTTGCTGCGAATGACTTCGATTTCGGAAGAAATACCTTTTATCTGCATAAACAGCCTTTCAATGAAATGTTTTCCCGGGCAACCCGTCAGTGCGCCGAAAACGGCATTTTATTGCCGCATTTAGCGCGAGACCGCAAAGATCCCCTCAAAGGAGCTCCAAGAATGGACAGAGCCGAATATTCATCAAAAATAATACGAAAGCACATAGTTTTTTACGGTCGGGTGCAGGGCGTGGGCTTCCGCTACCGCGCCTATTATGCCGCGCAGAGCTATGGAGTATCCGGCTGGGTGAAGAACCGTTACGACGGCAGTGTCGAAATGGAGGCCGAGGGCACCGAAGAAAGCATAGACGATATGCTGCTCGCTATCGGCAAGGGCAGCTATATATCGATCGAGGAGATAAGGGTAAAGACGCTGCCGCCGGAGGGCTCCCAAGGGTTTAAGATAGTCGGGGAATGATACGGTCACTTCCGCTTTTTGCGCCGTTTATCCTCTTTTTTGACAAGACGGCTCGTGTTGACGATAAGAATGTCGTTTTCCTCGATATGGATCTTGTCGTTGGGAACTATGGTGAGTTCTCCGCGGATTATCATATACACTCTCGCGTCGTATTTGTCGAATATCTCGTTGTAGGTCATCCCGATAAGCCCGCTTTGTTTGTCGCAGAGTATCTCGCCGACCTCGCGTATGTCGTTGAAGCGCTTTTCGGAATGCTCGCTTTTTGAGAACTTCTCGAAAAATCCCGCGCTTATGATACCGGTCGGTACCGCGACTGCGCACACACCGAGGAATGCTATCAGTATCGCGATTATCTTACCGGTAATGGTGACGGGGTAGATGTCGCCGTAGCCGACCGTGAGCAGCGTCGAGACGCTCCACCAGATACCGGAGAAGGCGTTCTCGAAGGCCTCGGGCTGCGCGTCATGCTCCGCGCCGTACATAGCCAGTGATGATGCAAGGGTAAGTATGACGATGATGAAAAGCGAGGAAAGGAGCTGCCGTCTGCGCTCTTTCAGAACGTCCTTGATAAGCGTGAACGAGTCGTACTGCGCGTTTATCCTGAACAGGTGGAATATCCTCACCACGCGCAGCATTCTGAAAATGACGAACCCGTTGAGGAAGAAGAACGGCAGAATGGTCATAAGGTCAACGATGCCGTCAAACGAGAGCAGGAAGCGCACCATAGAGCGAATACGGCTCTTGCGGGGATATAGCAGGTCGGAAGTCCAGATACGCAGGAGGTATTCGATACAGAAAATGATTATAGTGACATACTCGATGACCTTCATCACATTACGGAACGCGGCGAGCTCCCCGAACGTTTCGAGAAACATCACGAGTATATTTGATATGATGACGATCGATATGAAGATATCGAATGCTCTGCTCGGCAGGTCTTCCTTATTGCCGATCTGGATAATGTCGAAAATGCGTTTTTTCATCGGGTCTGCTCCTGTTTCCCGCTGTCCGCGGCTATAGTCTTGTTTCCGTTATCCCTCTCGGCGGGGTTAGCGGAAAAATATTTTTGACCGGAATATTTTCAATCATATTTGCATAAATATAATAATGTTCTCTCTATTGTGTCGGCTTATTCCCGGGAAGTATCCCGGGCAGGAGCCCTCACGGCAAAACACACTCCGCCGGCGGACAACTGCGCGGCGGTTTTTATTGCTTTCTTGCAAGGAAATAATCATCGTCGGCGGTATAGTAAGGGCATTTGTTTCTGCCCTCGGAGACGAGACGGTAATACTCGTCCTCGTCCATATTGACGAGGCAGACGTACCCGCCGTACTCATCGTCATAAACGTTATTTGCGCAGGTATCGCAGGATAATGCGGGCATAATTCCACCAACCTTTATATTTTTGCATTTCCCCCGCCGAAGGTTGGGGAATTGCTTGTTATCGGCTCTCCCGTACAGCCTCCGCACATCTGAGACCATCTACGGCCGCGGAGACTATACCGCCGGCGTAACCGGCTCCCTCGCCGCAGGGGTAAAGACCGCGGAGTGATACGGCGCACAGATCGTCGCCGCGTATTATCCGCACGGGGGAGGAGCTGCGGGTCTCGGGGGCTGTGAGAACGGCCTCGGGCTCCGCGAAAAACGAGGCTTTCTTCGCGAGGAGCGGCAATCCCGCTTTCAGCGTGTCCGTGATAAACTGCGGGAAAATGTCATCAAATGTCGAAAATGCCGTTCCCGGCGTGTAGGTGGGCTTTACCCTGCCGAACGCCGTCGGGAGACTGCTCGCGAGGAAGTCTTTTACGAGAGTTACCGGGGCTTTGTAATTATTCCCGCCCGACGTGTATGCCATACGCTCGATATGCCGCTGGAGCATAGCTCCGGCAAGCGGGTCGTCACCCTCGATATCGGTGGGCTCAACGTTCACGAGCAGTGCGGAATTGGCGTTTGCGGCGTTCCTCGCGAAAAGCGACATACCGTTTGTGACCACCGTTTCCGGCTCCGAGGCCGCCGCCACCACATACCCGCCGGGACACATACAGAACGTGTAAAGGCTCCTGCCGCCGGGAAGATGCACCGCATACTTGTATTCCGCGGGAGGGAGCGCCGGGTGCCCCGCAAACTCCCCGTAAAGGCTCGCGTTCACATCGGTCTGCAGGTGCTCGATACGCACGCCCATTGAAAACGCCTTACGGGTCATCGCTATCCCCGCCCCATGCAGATATGCGAACGTGTCGCGGGCGCTGTGGCCGATAGCGAGAATGACGCTGTCGGTCTGTATTTCGCTTTGCGCGCCGTCTTTTTCGTATATTATGCCCGTAACGGCGCCGCTTTTCTGCATTATCTCCGTCAGCTTCGCGTCAAATATGACCTCCCCGCCGAGACTTATGACCTCGGTGCGAAGGGCTTTCACGACTCTGCGCAGAATGTCCGTG
>JAFTAG010000046.1 GCA_017458655.1 Ruminiclostridium sp.
GCAGGATCAAGGCTCTCTGTTACCGAAAACTCATACCTTCTGCCAAGCTGTTTATACTTTGCAACTCCGAGTGTATGGTACGGGAGCAGGTGAAGCTCCGTTATCCCGTGTACCGCCGCAAAGTCGATTATTTGCGGTATCTCCGTTTCATTGAATGTTGGTATCACCGGTACTCTGACAATTATTTTGCGCGGGTCATCGCTGCATATCCGCCTGAATGCACGCATTACTGTGTCCAAGCTGCCGCCCGTGTATTCCGTGAAGAGGTCACGGTCAAGCGTCTTTATGTCGAACAGAAACAAGTCCGCATATATCAGAGCTATTTCCACTTTTTCAATGCTTATACAGCCGCAGGTCTCTATCGCAATGCTTATCCCACTTTTCCTGCAGCTTTCAAGGAATGGCAGGACGCTGTTTATCTGCAGAAGCGCTTCGCCGCCGGTGAGCGTGACTCCGCCGCCGCTCTCGTCATAATAATCCTTGTCGCGCAAAACGATATCGAACAGCTCATCGCAGCTTATTGTCCTGCTGTGTTTTCCGATCATCTGCGATTCGGGATTAGCGCACCATTTGCAGCGAAGCGGACAGCCCTGAAAAAATACCGCAGTCCGGATCCCGGGACCGTCATTTATCGCAAAGCGTTCAATATTGAATATGTCCGGTTTATCACTCATACATCGTCCTGCTTATTATTTCACGCTGAACAGCCGGGTCGAGATCTATAAATACCGCCGAATATCCCGCCACCCGAACAATGAGATCGGGGTATTTTTCGGGGTGTATCATTGCGTCCTCAAGCGCACCTCGATCTATCACCGTGACCATGAGCTGACAGCCGCCCTTTTTGAAGTATGTGCGGAACAGACATTCGATGACTTCGCGCTTGTTCCGGAACATATCCTTTGAAAACTTGATATTCTGTACAGAGCCGGCGTGATACCGCGCATCGAACTTTGAGAGAGAGTTGAGCATTGCGGTAGGACCGCTTTTGTCCGCGCCGCCCTGCGGATTGTTGGCAGGGTTCATATACATTCCCGAAAGTCTGCTGTCGGGGGAAGCCCCGGTCGCAGCACCCCACTCGGTGTTCAGTGAGTTGTTGCTTATCACTATCAGAAAGTACTGCATACCTTTCCGTAATCCTCGGTCTATTATCCCCTTTGCGACATATTCATACAGATCGTTTGCCATACCGTCTGCGGTGTCGAGGTCATTTCCGTATTTGTCGCATTCAAGACACAGCCGCCGTATATCTTCATAACCCTTGAAATTAGCTTTTATTGCCTTGCAGAGAGTTTCAAGGTTTATCTTTTTATCCTCAAAAACGAGCTTTTTTACAGCATACAGCGAGTCAGAGGTGTTGATGTTCCCGTAGGTCTCGCAGGTGCCGCCGAGATAACGTACACCGCCGTCCAGCAGCGCCTTTCCGCGCGCGATGCAGTCGTCCATAAGAATGCTTGTGAACAGAAATCCGACTTGTTCATTCATTATTCCGTAGGAGCTGTACTGTGCGTCCGCCGACAAGTCCATATAATGATCGAGCAGCTCCCTGTAACCGTCATAAAACTCCCCGAAAGATTTTATATCCTTCATTTTGCGGGTGATAACGGCACCGGTCTTTTCCTGTCCGTCGGCAGGGTCGATACCGTCATTCATGTATATAGTCAGCAGCTTCAGCAGATTAATGCAGATATTGGGTGTTCCGGTGCTCTGTCCCCACAGTACAAATTCCGTGCAGCCGAACGGAACATATCTTTCCGCAGTCTTTTCGTCCACTCTCATACCGTATGCAACTGCGGGAACATTCACTTCGTCGTTGTAGATCGTCGGATATGTTGCGCCGGAGCCTATAGCGTCAAGTGCTGCTTTCCATGTTTCTCCGGTCGTGTCACTGTCGATACGCAATGTGAACTGCGGCTCGACATAACGGCAGTCGGCACACACTTTCAGTGCGATACGCATAAATACATCGGCTTCTTCCGGGTGCTGTCTGCCCCTGCCGCCGACTATGACCCTGCCGTTTACGGTGGTGCGTCGGTTTTCTATCATAGTCCACAGCGACCTGATATACCGGTATGCTTCATCTTCGGTCAGAGTACCGTTTTCGAGGTCATGCACAAGGTATGTTCCGAGAAAGTCATCGAGCCTGCCGTAATTTATAACTCCGGCAAGAAGAGCATACAGCCACAGCAACTGCAATGCGTCGTGGAAGGTTTCCGGTCTGTCTGTGCGTATCCTTGCAAGTGAATCCGCCATTCTTTGAAGCTCCGCTTTGCGTTTTCCGCTGCTTTCCGGCAGCTCATTCATTTGCTTTATTGCCATATCGCGCAGGTGATCTGCGCTTGCAGTAAAAAGATCGAGACAGTCAAGACTTGCCCGGTAAAATTCGTTGTCACAGTTCTTCCGAGCCGCGTCAGTTATCATTTTACGCAGTCCAGATATGCCGTTATCCAGCAGCTTCGGGTAATCAAGCATCATTCCCGATAATCTTGCGGTGGCAATAAGCGGATAGTTCACATCTATAAATCTGCCTATTGTGGTCTCGGTCAGTGTTCGGCGGCAGTATTCGGTCTTCAGGTCATTTTCGAGCCAGTATTCATACAGCTTATCGACTCGTCCGGAATAGTCCCCGCCGAGCTTTGCGATATCTTTCTGAAAGGCACGCAGCTTTGCAAAA
>JAFTAG010000303.1 GCA_017458655.1 Ruminiclostridium sp.
AGCTTACGATCCGTATGGCTTATGGGTTCAGAAATCTTGATAATCTGATATCTATGATAATTCTTCGCTGCGGTGGGCTTGCTGTAGATCTTCCGGGCAGAGCAGCTTGAGTTCACCCATTCTAAACGGATATGCCTCTAATGTTTTTATCGTTTTCAACTTCCCGGCAGCCCTTATTTCCACCGAAACCTTCCCCGCAGCACCGGAAAGGCCATTCACAGCGTTCACTGTGTTTGTACCGCTCTGCTTTCAATTATAAAAACCGACGCATACCCGCAGATATGCGCCGATTTTTTTCGGTCAGTTCATATTCTCCGCTGCCGGGTCAATGACCTCGCTGTCGGGGAAGGATATCCCCAGACACGGCCCCGTGCACCAGCCCGTCGCTCCGGCCGCGGCTATACTGTCGCCCGCCGCCACGATGTCGCCCTCACTGACACAAAGGGCGCTCAGGTGGCTGTATCTCCACTTTCTGCCGTCGGAGGCCTGTATCGTGATATAAATACCTTCGTTCTGTCCGGGGACGCTCCTTGTAAATGTCTCGATCACGGTACCGCCCGTCACCGCGAATACCGGCTCACCCTCCGTGACGGCGGTGTTGAAGCGGTAGTCTCCCGTCATACTGCGTACAGCAATGTCGTCCGGGGTGCGATAACTGAGCTTGGATATGTCGCTGCCCTCAAGCGGGTAGCAGTAGTCCCCGCCCGCGTACTGCTTAAGTATCGCGAGTGCCGCTTCGCCCTCGTAATACCCGACTCTTGACGGCGTGATCTCTCCGGTTTCCGCTTCATCGCTTAAGATCGATGCACTTTCCGCGACCGTGCTTTCGGACGCTGCCGGGTCAATGACCTCGCTGTCGGGGAAGGATATCACCAGACACGACCCCGTGCACCAGCCCGTCGCTCCGGCCGCGGCTATACTGTCGCCCGCTTTCACGGTGTCACCGACATTTACATAATGATCGCTCAAATGGTTGTAGCTCCACTTCCTGCCGTCGGAGGCCTGTATCACAACATAAATTCCTTCATTTACACCGTTCGGATGCTCATCGCTCGGCAGCCAGTCAACATTTACTTCGATGACGGTACCGCCCGTTACCGCGAATATCGTTTCACCCTGTTCGGCGGGGATATTGAAGCGGTAGCCATTGTTCGCGTCTCCGCCCGTCCAGCTGTCTATCGTGCGGTAATTGAGCTTGGATATGTCGCTGCCCTCAAGCGGGTAGCAGTAGTCCCCGCCCGCGTACTGCTTAAGTATCGCGAGTGCCGCTTCGCCCTCGTAATACCCGACTCTTGACGGCGTTATCGCTCCGGCTTCCGCTTCATCGCTTAAGATCGGTGCACTTTCCGTGGCTCTTTTTGCCGCGAGCTCGACATCGGCGAGGCCATAGGTATTTTCAAAGGAAAGTATATAAAGAGCGTCACCGTCGTCAAAGACTGCCAAAGAGGTTATTGTTTCGGTGCCGAAACCATTGGTCACATTACCTGTCCTTGCGTAATATACATCGACCGTAAGCCCGAGATTGTCGCTGAAATACGAGGAGTGTTCGCATTCCCCGATATGGTTCAGGTCCAGAGCTTTAAAGCCGTTCAGGCGCTCCTCGGGGGTATCCGCAAGGAGAACGGTCTGTGTCTCAAGCTCGGGTCTGATGCTGCCCTCCTCGTCGGCGGGAGCTGCCGCCGTGGGAACGATCCCCTCGATCGACCCGTCTTCTTTCATCCACCCGTGTATGTCTGCCTGCTCCACGTATTTGCTCGCCTGTACGATCTCGCAGCCGGCGAACTCTGTCGTATGCACCCTCGCATTTACGCCGAAATCAATGAATTTCCGCCCGTAAGCCTCCCCGGCCGCCGCATAATCATCAAATACAGACGGAACGCCGCTGCCGACTTGGATATTTACAATAACGGAAGAATCGACCGCAGCTCCCGCCGCCGGTACGGTGCGTATCACGCAGTTTTCGGGGACTTCATCGCTTTCCGAGCGGGTTATCGAGTAGCCGATGCCCATTTTTACGAGCGTTCCCACAGCGTCGTCTATATCGAGTCCCGTAAGGTCGGGCATCTCGCCGAACCAAAATTCCGTCATCGGCTTGTAAACATATTTATAATGCTGTCTGTCCGCTTCAATGGGTTGTGTGGCTTTTCCGTCTGTGTTAAGATACTCTATTCCCATAGCGTAAGACTTGCCGCTTTCAAGCTTTACGGGTACGGAATAAGTGCAGCGGTGAGTGCAGCTGTCCGCTTCGGGAGCTTCTTCTATGCTGAACCTCTCGGCAGTATGATCTATGAGTGTCCCGACAGTAAGTTTTACATATTCCGGAGAGTAAGTTTCATAATTATCGCCCGTGTACAGAAGGCTGAAGCTTGCGGTAAATGTTTCACCGTCATATTCCGCTCTGTTCAGCCACACGGTCGCGTCGCGGAACCGCACAGCCTTCCCGTAAAGCTCGCTTATATCCGGCAGTGTCTCCGGGTCAGCAGTATTCGATGTCGGCGGGGCGAACTCCTCGCCCTCCTTTGCGGGCATCGTGAACTGCGCCTCGGTCTCCTCGGCGGGAGAATACCCCGCACCCGTGTCTGTACGCTCCTTAAGTCCGCCGTGGTCGTTAAGGAATTTCAGCCCGAAGAACGCGACGGTGAGCGCCGCGGCCGCTCCGCCTATACCGAGCAGCACGCTGAGCGCCTTATGCGGCTTCTGCGGAGCTTTCGGCGCCGGGTGCACCTCATACGCCTGCGCGTTGAATATTCTTACGTTATCATTCGTTTTTTTCATTTTGTCTGCCCTTTCCTGTACCGCTCTTACGAGCTCGTCATTGTCCGCGGGACGAAAAGAGCCTTTCAGTTCATTCAGAGTTTCGTTTATTGCATTTTTGAGTTCCATAAATGATCAGCCCCTTTCATTGCCGAGAATGCTGCGCAGCTTGCTCCGTCCGCGTCTCAGCCGTCCCTTTACGGCTGCCGTGCTTATGCCGATGAGCTTTGCGGTCTCGGCGTCCGTATATCCCTCAAAATAGTGAAGATACAGCACCGCACGCAGCTTCGGGTCGAGCGACATCATCGCGTTCCCGATATCGCTGCCGATATACGGGTCGCGCCCCGGCAGCTCACCGATACTGTCAAGAGAAACAGAGTTTTTGTGCCAGCTCGATCTGACGAGGTTGAGTGCGCAGTTTATCGCACATCGCAGCAGCCACGCCCTGACGTGGTCGTCGTCCTCGAAAGCGCCCGTATGGGTATATAGCTTAAGAAAAACGTCCTGCACTATATCCTCCGCGTCGGCGGGATTTTTCACGATAAACAGAGCCGCGTTCGTGACACAGCTTCGGTACAGCTCTATGTATCGTTTCAATTCATCTCCTGACATCTGTTTTCTCTCCTTTTTGCAGAAAGCGCTTTCTACTGATAAAACAATTGAAAAGGGCAAAAAGATACCCGCAAAAATAAAATTCAGCAATATAGACAATTTTGCGTGCCTGTTTTGCTTCAAATGCAACAAATGCGCACAAGTCAAATACCTGTACGCATTGTTTTTATACCGTTCTGTTTCCCGGCGTATATGTCACTGTGACGCCTTTACAACGAGCGCGGTATCATTTGAGGTATAGCTGTCGGAAAAGTAAACGCTTTCGGCGCGCTCCTCGGTGATCGTGATATTTGCCCCCGCGAGGTCGAATTCGCCCGAGGAGAGCCCCGGGATTATCGAGCCGAATTCCATAACGCGTATATCGAGGTTGTAGCCGTATTCGCGGCTGAAATCGGCTGCAAGGTCGATATCGAGACCCGTGAGCCTTCCCTGCGACATATATGTATAAGGCTCGGTAGTTCCCGTCGTTGCCATTATCAGCGCATTATCCGCGTCGGGCAGCACCGTGATCTCCACCGCTTTATCTCCGCCGTCATTCCATTTTTCGCGGAGCGCGTCGTATGTCCCGTCGGCCTTGATCTTCGAGAGATACTCGTTGAATTCATCTCTCAGCGAAGCGCCTTGTTCGTTTTTCGGGAACGCGAACGCGATATCGCTTTTTTCGGGAAGGACATCGAGGATCTTTATATCCTTATACTGTTCGGTAAGTGCCGCTGCCTGTATATCGGAGCACACGAACGCGTCAATGGTGCCCGCGGAGACCGCTTCGGCCATATCCGCAGCCTTGTCGAAAAAGCTTACGGAGGCGTCCGGCATAGTCCTTTTCACGACACCCTCATATATGCTGCCCGACATCACACCGATACGCTTTGTGTAATAGTCCGCAGCGCTTTGCTGCGCTTCCGTGACAGCGGGAGCAACAGTCTCGTTATTCTGCCCGTTATTAAGAAGCACAGCGAGGAGTATCCCGCCGACAGCAAGCAGTATTGCGGCCGCGAATATGATGACCGCGATAAGTTTCTTGTTCTTCTGCATTTTATCACCCCGCTTAAAGCATTGAGCTGCGAATGACGATATCCCCGGAAAAGTGGTTATATATGAAATATTATAGCACATAACAGATCAAAAATCAATATGTTTCCCCGGATTACTTATGGGCACCTCTAAAAACCTCTTGCCGCCCATTCGCACCGCCCTAAAGCCGTCATATTGCACAAATTTTCCTTGACATACGACAGTATGCCTGCGAAAAATTTGTACAATCTGCCGACTTTATGTCGGCACGCCTGAA
>JAFTAG010000047.1 GCA_017458655.1 Ruminiclostridium sp.
GGTACGAGACGCCATACTTCTCTGTCGCTTCGGACAGAAAGTAGGTCGCCACGCCGGCAGAGAGCGGCAAAAGGGGCACAATACTTTCTGCGGGCGAAAAGAAACGCATATTTTGCGGCTTTCGCCGCAGCCTACGCGGCTCCCGCCGCACTTTTTCGGGCGAAAATCGCTGTTTTTTGTACAAATGGTCAATAAATGTGCTGAAAATTCTACAAAAAATGCCGAAAAATTTTCAAAAAATTGTAGAATTTTTTATAAAAATGTGTTATAATAAGATGATGTATTATGCGTCGCGATAAAAAAGATGAAAAGAGATGATATCCATGGCAAGTCCGATGGACGGATTAGTTAATATCGAGGTTGACGATAGATTCATGAATGCGCGCTTGACGATCATTCCCGCCAAAAACGGCGGCGCCGAGGCAACAATGGACATGGTGAAGGATCAGCTCGCGCTCAACGGTATAAGATACAATATCGATGAGCAGGCCTTGGAGCAGGCTTTCCACAACAACGGCCTCAGTGTGCTCATCGCAAAGGGCGATACCCCCGTTGACGGAAAGAACGGATACCTCGTGTATCATTATGAAAGAAGAAGCGGCGCGCAGATGAAGGCGGATGAGTTCGGCAACGTAGATTTCCGCGATCTGGGTCTTATCCAGAACATCGAAAAAGGCGTGGTCATCGCCGATATCTTCCCGGAAACGCCCGGTTCCCCCGGACGCGATATCCGCGGCATCGAGATCCCGCAGTACCCCGGCAAGCCCGCAAAGATAACCACCGGCAACGGCGTTGCGCTCTCCGATGACGGCAGCCACCTCATATCCTCCGTCGCGGGCAACCTGCGCTGGAACAAGGATCATTTCGTCGTTGACAAGGAAATAACCGTCAAGGGCGATATCGACCTCGCTGTCGGAAATATCGACTTCATAGGTGATGTCAACATTCAGGGCAACGTCCTCGAGGGCTTTATAGTCCGCTCCAAGGGAAATGTCACCATAGCGGGCAACGTTACAGGCGCTACCATAGAGGCAGACGGCAACATCACCGGAAAGCTCGGATTCGTGAGTTCCACTATCGTCTGCCACGGCAATATACAGATAAGCTTCGGCGAGAACTCCGATATAGACTGCGACGGCGATATCCATGCGCAGAGTTTTGTAGGCTGCAACGTCACCTGCGGCGGCAATCTGACGATATCGGGCGGTAAATCCGTCATTGTTGGCGGAAAATACACCTGCCTGTCCAATATAGAGGCGAATTACATAGGCTCCGACGCTTATGTGCGCACACTTATCGTGCTCGGCAACATCGCCGTGCTCGCGGAGGAAATGAACGACCTCAAACAGGGGCTGAAGGATTTCGAGAACCAGCTCCACCAGCTCGAAATGGTCTGCAATACGCTCCAGGCGCAGAAAAAGGTGCAGAAGCTCACGCCGGAAAGAGAAGAAATGCTCAGACGCTCTATCAAGGCGAAGTTCAGCCACCTTGCGCAGATAAAGGAAATGAACGAGCGTATCGCCGATATCGAGCACGAAATAGAGAACAACAACGACCTCTGCATAAAAGTCAAGAAGGCGGCGTTCCCGGGCGTTACGGTGCGCATAAACAGCGCGCAGCTCGTGGTGGCGCAGAAGACGGGTCCCTGCACTATCAGAATGAACGAGGACAAGGATATCGTGATGAAGTGAGGAGGAGCCTCGATGAGCTTTGTATCGGTCAAGGACGTTTATAAGCGCTACAAAATGGGCGAGATCACCATAAACGCGTCGGACGGCATAACGTTCGGCATCGAAAAAGGCGAGCTCGCTATCGTGCTCGGGCCGTCGGGCTCGGGAAAGACCACCGTGCTGAATATGCTCGGCGGAATGGACACCATCGACGAGGGAAGCATCATCGTTGACGGGAAGGATATAGCGAAATACAGCAAAAAAGAGCTTATAACCTACCGAAGATACGAGATAGGGTTCATATTCCAGTTCTACAATCTGATACAGAACCTCACGGCTAAGGAAAACGTGGAGCTCGCGGCACAGACCTGCAAGGACTATATCCCGGCGGAGACCATTCTCGAACAGGTGGGGCTCGGCGACAGGCTCGACAACTTCCCCGCGCAGCTCTCGGGCGGCGAACAGCAGAGAGTGGCGATAGCGAGAGCACTCGCGAAAAAGCCGAAGCTGCTGCTGTGCGATGAGCCCACCGGCGCGCTCGATTACAATACCGGAAAAATGATACTCGGGCTGCTGCAGGACACCTGCATAAAGCGCGGTATGACCGTCGTGCTCGTAACGCATAACTCGGCGATAGCGCCTATGGCTGACAGGGTGATATACCTCAAGAACAGCAGGGTGCTCGACGAGGTGAAGAACAACGCTCCCACACCCATAGAACAGATAGAGTGGTAGAGATCAATAAACAAGAAACGGAGATATTACGGAAAAATGAGCTTTCTTATTTCAAGGCAGGCCGTTTTCAACCAGAGCGGTGCCACCGATATGTATGAAATGCTTTATTCCTTTGCGAGCAAGAAAAATCCCCTCGGCGACGAGGAGCTTGTCACAAAGGAGGAGATACAGGAAGCAAAGGATTACATAACGAGGAATATGAATATAATCTTTGACGGCAAAGCGGCTTATATCCGTTTTTCTCAGCTTCTGCTCGACAACAATTTCAACGAGCTGTTCGTCAAGGATAAGCTGGTCATTGAGATACCGACGGTGCTGCTCGCGGATCCGGTGACGCTGCAGAAGTGTATGAAGCTGAAACGGCTGGGCTATACCATTGCCCTGTCGGGCTTTTTGTATGAGGAGGAGAGCGAGGAACTGTTCAATTTTGCGGATATACTGCGGTTCGATATACATTCGGACTCGGACGAGATAGCATATACCGTGAAGAAGTGCCACGAGCGCGGAAAGCGTGCCATGGCGGACTGCGTGGAGGAACAGGAGAATTTCGAGTTCGCAAGGGAGCTGGATGTGGACTACATCCGCGGGGATTTCTTCGCAAAGCCCGTGCTTGAAACAAAGCGCTCCGGCGGTCCGATGATAAAGACGTTCTTACAGATACTCGCGCTGCTTTACAGCCCCGACCCCAACATCGAATACATCTCGGCGATAATCTCCACCGACCCCGTTCTTACGATAAAGCTGCTGAAAGTCATAAACCAGCTCTGCGCCGATAAGGGCAA
>JAFTAG010000304.1 GCA_017458655.1 Ruminiclostridium sp.
ACCTATTGTCGTTCAGGCGTGCCGACATAAAGTCGGCAGATTGTACAAATTTTTCGCAGGCATACTGTCGTATGTCAAGGAAAATTTGTGCAATATGACGGCTTTAGGGCGGTGCGAATGGGCGGCAAGAGGTTTTTAGAGATGCCCTTAAATGCAGAGAACATTTCAGTTAGTCGGAGCGATATTACAGGCGCTTCACTCGCGCAGACTTCTTTGACAAGACGGCGATACGCGCTCTTTGGTTACTTTCTGACGCTTTGGTCAGAAAGTAACTCGCCACGCCGGCAGGGAGCGGCAAAAGCGGCACAATACTTCCTGCGGGCGAAAAGAAACCAGCTTCACATCAACGAAAAACAGCACCCCCGCCTAACCCGGCAGGGGTGCTGTTTATTATTCAAGTTCATCAAGTCAGCGTATTTATCAGCGACCCGTAGTAATCCGCGGCGGATAGGGAGCTGTCGCTCTCGTCCGTACCGAGGAAGTCAAGCAGACTGCTGCCGGAGGTGAATATCGACGACGCGTAGGTCGAGAGGTTGCCCGCGGCCGTGGAGACGGTGTTCAGAAAATCCGCAAGCTCCGCGGAGGAGAATTTTTCGGGGTCAAATGTGAGCCTTCCGTCCTCGGAGGCCGTTATACCCGCGCTTGCAAGCGCGTCACCGGCAGACTGAACGGCAGTTTTCAGCAGGCTCGAATACATATACCCCGAGTTTGTGCTCTGAGTCGCAAGGTCGCCGAGCAGCGCATTGAACTTCGGAACAATATCGGCGAGCTGCGTTTTCAGCACAGTGTCGTCCGCGCCCTCGGAGGCTTTGAACAGATTTATCGCCGAAACGAGCTTGTCCGCGTCGGTCTTTGATGTGCTGTCCGCGGAGCTTGCAAGACCGAGAGAGCTTACCACAGCAGCCGCGGTCGTGTCGGTATCGGCGTTTTGCAGCGCGTAGAGTATCGTGCTCGCGTCAGTCCTGCCGATAAGGGACGAGCTGTCGGAATGATCCATTCCCACAGTCTTTGTATCGGTGTCGATGCTGTCAAGCTTTGTGCGCAGTACATCGGTAAACCCGGTGCTGCCGGCAGAGCCTGTCTGTATCGAGCTTTTGGTGTTTTCGATCATTTCACGGACGGCCTCGCCGACCGCACCTGTTCGGTATATGTACATAGTTATCCTTCCTTTCTTCCATAGACATATTATATCACATTTCCGACAAAAAATCAAGGGGGAAATTATATAAATTTCACAATTTAAAAGCGGGGAGCGTGTGGGCGCAGCCCCCAAACAGCCGGGACGAAGTCCCGCAAAAGCAGGGGGGCGTGGGGCGCAGCCCCCACATAAAAAACTCCCCCTCCCACGGGAGGGGGCAGGGGGGTGGGCTAATTGACATTACTTCTAAAATTTATATTAAAAAAAAGTCAAAACTACCAAATATAATTTCAGATTATTGACAGCGGAGAAATTTTGATATATAATATCTTTGTATAAATCTTTTGTGGAGGGAATATACGATGTATGAAATAAAGCTCGTCTGCGGTATCTGCGGCGGCGACATTACGCCCGATGAAAACGGTTCCGTCGGTAAATGCGCGGGCTGCGGCAATTCGACTATCTACCCTAAGTCCGATATAAAAAAACTCAACCGGATAACCTACCTGAGAAATACATTCCGCTTCGATGAAGCCAAGGCCATAGCCGAAAAGCTCGTTGAGGATAACCCCGACGACAGCGAGGCTTACTGGGCGCTCATGCTCTGCCAGTACGGCATCCAGTATGTGCGCGACGGCTCTTCTCGTCTTCCCGTGTGCAGAAGAGATATCTCCTCGCTCCCCGCGCTCGCCGACAGTGAGAGCTACAAGCGCGCCCTCTATTACGCGACCGAGGATACACAGTCGGGCTACACCGAGCTCGCGGGGAACCTCGAGGACACTATCAGTATCACCCGCAACATAATGAAACAGGATAATAACTACGATGTGTTCGTGCTCGGCCGCGAAGACGCCACCGTTGACAACGACCTCGACGGCGACAGGATCTTCCTCCGCTTTACCGAGAACCTCAATTTCAGCGTGTTCTATGCTCCCGAAACGTTAAAGGAAATGGACGTGGTGGAAAAAGCCGCACAGACGGTTTACGCGCTCAACCACTCCCGCATACTGCTCCCGATGTTCTCAACGTTCGAGGACTGCCATAACGGTTATCTCGAATACGCGGTGGAGCTGTTTGCAAAGACGCTCGCCGCGTCAAATGACAACCTCGTATTCCCGATCTTCGACTCGAAGAAGATCTCCTTCCAGCAGCTCCCCGAGGCTCTCGTGTGGAACGATTCCGCATTCGACCTTTCCGAGGACGAATTTATGCGTGAGCTCTCCGACAAGATCGAGTCTATCTTAAAGCCCGAAGTCAACGCGATAGTTCCCGACGCTCTCGTGACCGCCACCGCCGCAAACAAGGAGAACCTTGTAAAGCGCGCGTATATGTTCCTCGAGGACGGCGAATTCGAGACCGCGGATTCCTACTTCGACAAGATCCTCGACATAGACATCGAGGACTCCAGAGCCTACATAGGCAAGCTCCTCGCAGAGTGCAAGCTGCACAGCGAGGACGAGATACCTAATCTCCCCCAGACCGTCACCGACGACAAGAACTTCAAGAAAGCGCTGCGTTTCGCCACTCCCGAGCAGAAAGCCCGCTACGAGGCGCTCAACGGCGCTATCGTAAAGCGCATCGAGGACGAACGCCGCGAGGTAGCGGAACAGCGCGCAAAGCTGCAGGCCGAGCGTGAGGAAAAGGAAGCTATCGAGCGCGAGCGCCGCTTACGTCAGGAGAAGGAGGAGCGCAAGCTGCTCTATCAGCGCCGCCGCGATCCTCTCAGAAAGACTCTGCTCGAGGTACAGGCCGAGCTCAGCAAGACCTTTATCTCCCCCAAGCGCAAGGCCGAGCTCAAAGAGGAAGAGGAGACCCTCAAAAAGAACCTCAAAGACCTCGAAATGCAGTTCCCCGATATTTGGGATTAACGGAATATACGCCCTTCTCCGCCGCCGGGGAAGGGCTTTTTCTTCTCTGTATCGCTGTCATTCCGCATAATAAGTACAAACACGAGGCTCATAAGCCCCGGGTTTTTGTGTATTTTCTGAAATTTTTCAAAATTCTCTTGTTTTTTTGGAAAAATAGTAGTATAATAATAAAGTTATACAGCGCCCGTTTATTTTCGCGCCCTCGGCACGGAAACGCGCATTATATGCCTCCTTAGTTAAATGGATATAACAAACCCCTCCTAAGGGTTAGTTATCGGTTCGATTCCGGTAGGGGGTGCCAGCAATAGTGAACAGTGAACAGTGAATAGTGAATAGTTGTGGTTGTTCGCTTCGCGAACGATCTGAATTATTTTCAAAATCGAATTTGCCCGCTAAAGGTGGGAAAAAAGCAATATTAAAGGAGCAAGCGATGAAAGAACAGCTTCGGAAGATAAAGGAGCAGGCAACCGCCGAGATATCGGCGCTTACCGACACAAAGGCACTCGATGACCTGCGCGTAAGGTTCCTCGGGAAAAAAGGCGAGCTCACAGCGATACTCAAACAAATGGGTCAGCTCTCCGCAGAGGAAAGACCCGTCATGGGACAGCTCGCAAACGATGTACGCACACAGCTCGAGACCGCGATAAACGAAAAGGCTGCTGCGCTCAAAGCGGCAGTTATCGAGCAGAAGCTCAAAGCCGAAGCGGTCGATGTTACCATGCCCGGAACAAAGCGCTCTGTCGGCACCCGTCATCCGCTGAGCATAGTGCTTGAGGATTTGAAATCCATATTCCGCGGAATGGGCTACACCGTAGTTGACGGCCCAGAGGTCGAGGAAGTAAAATATGTGTTCGATATGCTCAATACCGACGAGGGACACCCCGCCCGCGAAAAGAGCGACACGTTCTACATCACGGATAACGTACTGCTCCGCACACAGACATCCTCCGTGCAGATACGCACGATGCTTAAAGAAAAGCCTCCGATAGCGATAATAAGCCCCGGGCGCGTATATCGCCCCGATGCCGTGGACGGCACACACTCGCCGATTTTCCACCAGTGCGAGGGCTTGGTGATAGATAAGAACATCACATTCGGCGACCTTAAAGGCACTCTTGAGAACTTCGCAAAGAGCCTTTACGGCAACGACGTTAAGCTGCGTTTCAGACCGCACCACTTCCCCTATACCGAACCTTCCGCAGAAGTCGATCTCTCCTGCTTCAAGTGCGGCGGCAAGGGCTGCCCGCTCTGTAAGTACGAGGGCTGGATAGAAATGCTCGGCTCCGGCGTGGTTCACCCGCAGGTGCTCAAAAACTGCGGTATCGACCCCGATGAGTACAG
Source organism: Ruminiclostridium sp. (assembly GCA_017458655.1). Lineage (GTDB taxonomy): Bacteria > Bacillota > Clostridia > Oscillospirales > Ruminococcaceae > Ruminiclostridium_E. The sequence goes on from JAFTAG010000304.1 coordinate 4,348, forward strand.
CGGCTTCGCGTTCGGTATCGGTCTCGAAAGAATTGCTATGATGCGCTATAACATCGACGACATGCGCCTGCTGTATGAGAACGATGCCCGGTTCCTCTCCCAGTTCTGAGAGCGCCGCTGACAAGAGAGCCGCTGCCGCTCGAGACTGCGCTTACGCGCATGAGGAAGAGGCTTTGCCTCTCCCTCAAACTCCCTCACCAGTTCCTTTGTACGACAAAGGAACCGAAAGCGTTGAGAACTTTTGCTATGCACTGCACCTGTTGAAAGTTTGTTGAAACTCAAGGTCAGCGCAGAAACTAAAAATATAATATCTTTGGGTGCAGCGTCACGCTGCCGCGGGTCGAGGGCCGCGTAGGCCCCGTCCTGCCTGGAAAGGCGGCGCGGCCTGAAGCCGCGCTTCTGCACTGCGCTATCAGGAGGACACAGACATGAATTTGTCTATGAAATGGCTTAACGACTATGTTAAGGCCGATATGCCGATAAAAGAATTTGTTGCCGGGATCACTATGAGCGGCTCGAAAGTCGAGACCTATCACGAGATGCGCGGCGAAGTGGATAAAGTCGTTGTCGGAAAGGTGCTCGAAATAAAGAAGCACGAGGACAGCGACAAGCTGTGGATCTGCCAGGTGGATATCGGACAGGCTGCGCCTGTACAGATCGTAACGGCTGCGACCAATGTGACGGTTGGGGCATATATCCCCGTAGTGCTTGACGGTGGCACCGTTATCGACCGCGAGAACGGCAAGACCGTAAAGATCAAGAAGGGCAAGCTTCGCGGCGCCGAAAGCTGCGGTATGTTCTGCTCTTTCAACGAGCTCGGAATGGACAACGCTGATTTCCCGTATTCCTCGCCCGACGGCGTTCTCGTGCTCAACGATGACCCCGATTTCGACAAAATGAAGCCCGGCGATGATGTTCTGAAAGTCGTTGGACTGGACGACATAAGCGTCGAGTTTGAGATAACCAACAACCGCCCGGACTGCCTCTCCGTGCTCGGACTTGCCCGCGAGACAAGCGCAACATTCAGGCTCCCCTATGACGTTAAGGAGCCCACCTTCAAGGGTATCGACGCGGATATCAACTCGGAGCTGTCCGTTAATGTGGAGAATACTAAGCTCTGCTCGCGCTATATGGCAGCAAAGGTAAAAAACGTGAAGATAGCTCCCTCGCCCCGCTGGATGGTCGAAAGACTGCGTGCGAGCGGCGTCCGCGCGATAAACAACCTCGTTGATATAACCAACTTCGTTATGCTCGAATACGGCCACCCCATGCACGCTTTTGACGCGCGCTACGTTGCAGGAAACAAGATAGTTGTCCGCAACGCTAAGGACGGCGAGACACTGAAACTGCTCGACGAGGCAAAAGAGCCTGTCAAGCTTTCCCCCGAGATGCTCGTTATCGCGGACGCAGAGAAGCCTATGGCTGTCGCAGGCGTAATGGGCGGCGAATACAGCGGCATCTGGGACGATACCACCGAAGTCATTTTCGAGGCGGCATGCTTCGACGGCGTTTCCATACGCAGAACGGCAAGAAAGATAGGCGAGCGCACCGAATCCAGCGCCCGTTTTGAAAAGGGTCTCGACCCGATAAACGCGAAAAACGCGCTCTACCGCGCATTGCAGCTCGTGGAAATGCTCGGCTGCGGCGAGGTAGTGAATACCGTCATAGACATTGACAATTCCAACAAGACACCCCACAAGCTGAAACACGACTACAAGTGGGTAAACAGCTTCCTCGGCGCGGATATCCCCGAGGAGGAGCAGATAGACATTCTCGAAAGACTGGGCTTCGTGTATGACCGTGCGACCCACGAGATCACCGTTCCCAGCGTTCGTATAGATATGAACCTGCCCTGCGACATCGGCGAGGAGGTAGCGAGAATTTACGGCTACAACCGTATCGCATCCACGATACCGAAGCTTTCGAGCCGCAGCAGGATAACAAAAGAACAGCGGTTCTCGGATAAGCTCGTCGGCATCATGCTCGCACAGGGCTGCTCCGAAACAATGACATTCAGCTTCATCTCGCCCAAGTGGTACGAGAAGATTCGCCTCGACGAAAGCCGCAGAAAGAGCGTTACACTGCTCGACCCGCTCGGCGAGGACACAAGCGTAATGCGTACAACGATGATACCTTCCATGACGGAGCTTATCGTCCGCAATATCAACAACCGCACTCCCGCCGGAAGATTTTTCGAGCCGGGGCGCATATACATCCCGAAAGCTGCGGCCGAGGAGCTGCCCGAGGAACGCGATATCCTCTGCATAGGCGCTTACGGGGCGAACGAGGATTTCTTCACGCTCAAAGGCATCGTTGAAGCCGTGCTCGACGAAACGGGCATTGAGGCGAAATTTGTCAAGTCCGTGAACTCGACGTTCCACACCGGCCGCTGCGCAAAGGTGGTTGCCGGCGATAACGAGATAGGCATACTCGGCGAGCTGCACCCCATTGTGAGCGAGAACTACGGCGTCAGGGAGCGCATCTACATCGCGGAGCTCGATATCGCGGCAATGTGTGAGCTTGCTGCGGACGACATCAAGTATAAGCAGCTGCCGAAATTCCCGGCTATAACGCGTGACTTGAGCCTTGTGTGCGACGACAGCGTTGAGAGCGGCGATATTATCGACATCATAAAGAGCGCGGGCAAGCACCTCGAGCAGGTGACACTGTTCGACCTGTACAAGGGCACGGGCGTTCCCGACGGGAAAAAGAGCCTTTCCTACAAGCTCGTTATGCGCCGCGAGGACAAGACAATGGAGGCCGAGGAAGCCGACAAGTCCGTCGAGAAGATACTCAAAGCCCTTGGCGAGAAG
>JAFTAG010000305.1 GCA_017458655.1 Ruminiclostridium sp.
CAACGATAATGTTGAGTTTGCTCTCGCTTAATTTTTTTATTTCTTGCTATTTCTTTAGCTGGGTACTCGTTTTTTGCTTTTTTGAAAATTGTGTGAAATATCTCATTTTTCTATTGACTTTTCATAGCTGGTCTCCTTTGATGATGCCTTTTCAAACAATATACCACGTTTTACGGGGAATGTCAAGCATTTCCCCGACAATCGCAATAGGTGCAATTTTCCCAAATTCCGGAACAAATTTTGCGTATATCTTGACAAATCTGCCGAAATATTGTATAATATAAAATATAATATTTTCAAAAAACGCAGAAGCTTTTGAGTTTCATCACAATTGTGAATTGTGAATTGCGGAAGGTGGTGGTGTTATGATATTGCTCGGGACGGACAGCTCCGCGGTGAGCGTGGGCGCGGCGATATGCGAGATCGGAGAGGATACCCGCGTTATCGCGGAGGGCTTCATAAACAATAGAATAACCCACTCTCAGACGCTCATGCCGCTGATACAGTCGCTGCTCGACAACTCGAGGCTGACTCTCGGCGACATTGACGTTTTCGCGGTAACGGCGGGTCCCGGCTCGTTTACGGGGCTGCGTATCGGCGTTTCCGCGGTAAAGGGTATGGCGTATGCGCTCGGGAAGCCCTGCCGCGAGGTATCTACACTTGCCGCTATGGCGCACAATTTCCCGCTGTACGAGGGTATCGTGTGCGCGGTCATGGACGCCCGCTGCAGCCAGGTATATAACGCGCTGTTCGAGCTGAAAAACGGGACTGTGACGCGCCTGTGCGACGACAGAGCGCTGATGATAGCGGATTTGCAGACAGAGCTTGAAACTGCCTGCGCCGGTAAAAAGATACTGCTCGCAGGCGACGGAGCGGAGCTGTGCTACGGGAAGCTCGGCGGCGGGAATGTACTGCTCGCGCCCGCACAGCAGCGCTTTCAGAACGGTGTGGGAGTTTGTCTCGCAGCGGCGGAGTGCCCGGATATCACGGCCGCGGCTCTGATGCCGAAGTATCTGCGTCTCCCGCAGGCGGAGCGCGAAAGGCTCGCCCGTGAAAATGCCGGCGCACGGACTGCGGGGTGACGGTCACGGACTTTGAGATAATCGATATGCGGCTCGAACAGCTCTCGGAATACGCCGCGCTGTATGTTTCCGTATTCAATTCCGAGCCGTGGAACGACAAGTGGACTGACGAGACCGCCGGTGAAAGGCTCAAGCTGATGATAAATACGCCCGCCTTCATCGGGAAAGCCCTGTACTGCGGAAGTGAGCTTATGGGCTTCATTCTCGGGCAAAAGGAGCGCTCATTCGACGGTATGCACTTTCAGATAGTTGAGTTCTGTGTCAAGGCCGCGGAACAGAAGAAAGGGTACGGCAAGGCGCTGCTGAAAGCGCTTGAGAATGAGCTTACCGATATCGGCGTTGTCAGCATCTATCTTCTGACGTCAAAGGGAGAGCGCACCGAGGGCTGGTACCGGCACAACGGCTTTTATACCGCGGAAGGTATGATACTTATGAAGAACAACACGTTTATGGAATGACCCGGTCGCGGTCGCAGAGCGCAAAGAGGCAGAGTATGGAATTTCAAGTGCTGAGCGAAGACAACGTAAGGCTGTATATCGAGTATCTGAAAGCCGCCATGGCGAAAGAGCCGGATATGATGATCGCGGACAGGGTCGATGAAGAGGGGATATTGAAAAGGGTCGGGGATCCGTTCTATCAAGGGACTGTGTCCCTTCTGGCTATCGAGAACGGAAACGTCGTCGGGCGCATAGAGTATCATTTTTACGGCTGTATGCAGGACGGGTACCGTATGGCGTATGTGGACTGGGTGTATGTGCTGCCGGAGCATCGTCACCGCGGTATCGCGCGGGGGCTGTTCGCGGAATTCGAGAAGGACTGCAGGGCTCACGGCACAGACCAGTATTATCTGATAAGGGCGACGAACCCCGACGCGGATAAGTTTTACCACAGCTTTGAGGGAGCCGAACTGAACGAGATGCCGTTTCTGCGGAAGGACATAAAACGAACAATATAACAATACCAATATAAAGCCAACAATATAAGGAGTGATAACAATGATATACTTAGGCTGCGACAGAGCGGGCGTCGAAATGAAGCTCGGGCTGATCGGATACCTGAAGGAAAACGGCTTTGAGTATGAGGATCTCGGCTGCCACGGCGAAACGGTGGATTACCCCGATATCGCGGAGGCGGTGTGCAGTAAGGTGCTCGAAAGCCCCGACAACAAGGGCGTGCTCGTCTGCGGCACGGGAATAGGTATCTCGATGGCCGCGAACAAGATAAACGGCATACGCGCCGCGCTGTGCTACGACTGGTATGCGGCGAAATACACCAGACTGCACAACGACGCTAACGTGATATGCTTCGGAGGGCGCACAATGGGGCTCGGCTCCGTTACCGAGTCGCTCGATGTGTTCCTGCATACCGGCTTCGAGGGCGGCCGCCACGCCGTCAGAGTAGATAAAATAACCGCATTGGAGGGCAAAAACCATGTATGAGAATGACAGACTGCATATCCTCGACCACCCGCTGATGCAGCACAAGATAACGCTGCTGCGCGACAAGAACACGGGCTCGAAGGAGTTCCGCGAGCTTGTTGAGGAGGTCACGATGTTCATAACCTATGAAGCTACGCGCGACCTGCCGCTCAAAGCGATAAAGGTGCAGACGCCTATAGCTATCGCGACATCGAACGTCATTTCCGGGCGCAAGGTCGCTTTCGTTCCCGTACTCAGAGCGGGTCTCGGAATGGTTGACGGCGCTACCGCGCTGGTCCCCGCCGCAAAAGTCGGACATATCGGCATCTGCCGCGCCGACAGCGAGCCCGACGGCCTGCAGGTATATTACAACAAGCTCCCGTTCGATATCGAGGAGCGCGAGGTGATGATACTCGACCTTATGATCGGCACCGGAAAGACTGCCGCAAAAGCGATAGATGTGGTCAAGAAAGCCGGCGCAAAGACAGTTAAGGTGCTGTCGGTAGTTACCTGTCCCGAGGGCATCGAAACAGTCCACAAAAAACACCCCGAGGTGGATATCTACTGCGGCGCGCTCGACGACCACCTCAATGACGATCTTTATATCGTGCCCGGTATCGGAGACGGCGGAGACCGTATCTTCGGGACGAAGTAAATATGCAAAGGAGTGACAAAATTGCACTGTACAAGAAAGATCACCGATGACCTTACATGGATAGGCGGAAGCGACCGCAAGCTCTCGCTGTTCGAGGCGGTATATCCCGTCCCGGC
>JAFTAG010000306.1 GCA_017458655.1 Ruminiclostridium sp.
CTATCCGCCGTCTGCACGAGGATATCAACGAGGGCTACTATATGAACAAGGTGCACTGGAACAGCGTCAAGCTCACCGGCACCGTGCCTTATGAGGTCGTCAAGGATATGTGCGACAGGGGATATAATATCGTGCTGCGGCATTTTTCAAAGAAGGTGCAGCACGAGATACTTGAAGATATATGGGCGTAATTTAACGCCGACAGGTAAAGTTATCCCCCCGCCGAAGGCGGGGGGATAACAGACTGAGCCCGCTTCGACAGGATAAGCGGGGAGATTCACAAATGAAAGGACACACAAAAATGAACATTCTGGTAGTAGGCGGAGGCGGCCGTGAGCACGCCGTGATAACCGCGCTCGCGAAGTCCCCGAAGGTAGATAAAATATACTGTGCACCGGGTAACGGCGGCATTTCGAAATATGCGGAGTGCTTCCCCGTAAAGGCGACCGATATCGACGGAATGGTCGAACTCGCCGAAAAGCTGCAGCCCGACTATGTGTTCGTAACACCCGACGATCCGCTCGTTATGGGAATGGTGGATAAACTGAACGAGAAGGGCTTCAGGACGTTCGGCCCCAAAGCCGATGCCGCGATACTCGAGGGCAGCAAGGTGTTCTCGAAGTCGCTGATGAAGAAGTACGGCATTCCCACAGCGGCGTATGAGACATTCACCGACGCGGACAAGGCGATAGAGTACATCAAGGAAAAGAACAGCTATCCCGCGGTGATAAAGTGTGACGGGCTTGCGCTCGGAAAGGGCGTTATCATCGCCAAGGACGAGCAGGAAGCCGAAGCCGCCGTGAAGTCGATGCTCCTTGACGGGAAATTCGGCAAGAGCGGCAGCGAGATAGTCATCGAGGAGTTTATGGAGGGTCCCGAGGTCACGGTGCTCGCGTTCACGGACGGAAAGTGCGTAAAGCCCATGGTATCCTCCATGGATCACAAGCGCGCCAACGACAACGACGAAGGGCTCAATACCGGCGGAATGGGCACGATAGCGCCGAACCCGCTTTACACAAGGGCAATTTCCGAGGAATGTATGAAGAACATCTTCCTCCCCACGATAAAGGCGATGCGCGCCGAGGGAAGACCGTTCAAGGGCTGCCTGTACTTCGGGCTGATGCTTACCCCGAACGGCGCAAAGGTGGTGGAGTACAACTGCCGTTTCGGCGACCCCGAGGCGCAGGTGGTGCTGCCGCTCTTAAAGACCGATCTTGCGGATATCATCGAAGCCGTATATGAGGAGAAGCTCCACGACCTTGATGTTCAGTGGGAAAAGGGAGCCTGTGCCTGCGTTGTTATGGCGAGCGGCGGCTATCCCGAGAAGTACGAGACCGGCAAGGAAATAACGGGTCTCGATGAAAAGGGACAGCTCGCGGACGGCAAGGCGTTCGTTTATCACGCCGGAACCAAGCTCGAGGACGATAAATTCCTCACCGCGGGCGGCAGAGTCCTCGGTGTGACTGCCACCGCCGACAGCCTGAAGCAAGCTCTCGACAAAGCCTACGAAGCAGTGGGCGAGATAAGCTTTGAAAGCGCTCACTTCCGCAAGGACATCGGGCAAAGAGCGCTGAAAGGGTGAAGAGAGATACGGGTCCGCATTTCGTCCGCGTTTATAGTATGTGCTGTACGCCCTTTATGAAACCTTTGGAAAGTCCTTGACAAATCTTTTCGGATATGGTATAATATGCTTATTCCCGCAAAAGGATGGTGATCGTATGCTTACTGCCGAAGACCTGCTTGCCATAAGAGGTATTATGCAGGAAGAGATCAAGCCGGTAAACGACAGGCTTGACCGGATAGAGACCCGACTTGACGCTGTTGAAACACGCCTTGATGCGGTCGAGACTCGACTTGACGCTGTTGAAAAGCGCCTTGACGCGGTTGAAAAGCGCCTTGACGCTGTTGAAAAGCGCCTTGACGCGGTCGAGACTCGACTTGACGCTGTTGAAGAAGATATAGCACTGCTCAAGGAAGACGTATCACTGCTCAAGGAAGATGTATCGCAGCTCAAGGAAGACACGATGATAACAAGAGATGTTACGAATTCCATAGGCGAATGGATAGATTTTTACTTCAAGGAAGACCGGCCATATCCCGTTGACAAACGAGATCCCATAAAATTTAACGGTTGATAAAAGCCCCCGGACAGGGGGCTTTTTGTTATGTGATCACACATTTAACTCATCATAATGTTCTTATTCGAGGTTTTCGGGTCTCGGCACTATTCAGATATGCGGCGAAGCCGCGACCACAACTATTCATTATTTCTCCCGGGGATAGTGAAGAGTGAAGAATGAATGATGAATAGTGAATAGTTGTGGCTGCGCTGCGCGCTTATTTTTATGGTGAGTTATCCGGGTGATCGCATTTTGTTATATCTTTGAGGTTTTCTTCAGAGTCCCGACAACCACCCGGTCGAGGCCGGAATGATCCCCGATGACCTCGGGGAAAAGCCCGCAGTCCCGCATTATCTCCGCAACGGCAGCTCCCTGCGTCTCACCCGTTTCCACCGCGAAAAAGCCGCCTTTCGCGAGCCTTCCGACCCATGCCGGTATAATTTTCCGATAGAAGTCGAGCCCGTCTTCTCCGCCGTACAGCGCGCTTTCGGGCTCGAAGCTCACCTCCCGCATAAGCGAGCGCATTTCCGCGCCGGTCAGGTACGGGGGATTTGAGAATATCGCGTCAAACGTCATTCCGGGGAAAAGCGTCCCGTCGAGCGCGTCAGCCCGCAGCGCGGTAACATCCGCGCCGTTCAGCGTGATGTTGCGTTCGAGATACCCGAATGCCGCCTCGTGCAGCTCCACCGCATAGCATTTCGCGCCGGTTTTCAGCGCAATGCTTACGGGAATGCAGCCGCTCCCGCTGCACAGGTCGAGCGCGGAACTGCCCCTGCGGAGCCGCTTTACCGCGATATCCACGAGCAGTTCGGTCTCCGGGCGCGGTATCAGTACGCCCTGCCCGACATAAAACGGGAGACCGTAGAATTCCCACTTGCCGAAAATGTACTGCAGCGGCTCGCCCGTTATGCGGCGCTGTAACGCCTTTTGTATCGCGGCCTCGGCTTCCGGGGAGATATCCCCGCCGGGAAGCTCGCTGCCCGTATATTCCCGCAGTATCTCCCTTGCTTCAAAGCTTGGATCAAAGACCCCCGCCGCGGCGAGGGTCTTTCTTATTTCGGGATAGCTTACCACTTGTCGCTCTCCTTGTCGTCGGGAATTACCGCCTTCATAGCGGCTATCGCACATTCTATCTGGGACGCGTCGGGCTCCTTTGTGGTAAGGCGCTGGAGCCACAGACCGGGCGCGGAGATTATCTTTGTGAGGATATTGTCGTATCTTCCCGCAAGGCGTATTATCTCATAGGAAATGCTGACTATGACGGGGAGCAGCAGTATCTTGGCCGAAACGCGCAGTATCATTGCCAAGGCTTCCGAGACCCCGAACGTGTCGATGAACATCTGATTTGTTATCGGGAACACGGAGTAGATCAGTATGCTTATCAGCAGCACGAGGAAGATGAAGCTCGTACCGCAGCGCGGGTGAAAGCGCACCTGCGGCTTGATGTTATCCACCGTGAGCTCCAGCCCGTGCTCATAGCAGGCTATCGTCTTGTGCTCGGCGCCGTGGTATTCGTATGTGCGGCGGATAGCCTCGGTCTTTGAAACGAGCCACATATAGGTTATGAATATCGCGATCTTCAGAACGCCCTCAAAAAGCGACTGCCACGGCGATAAGTCGGCAGCGGTGCCGACAATGGTCTGCAGCAGCATAAAGAGCCATGTCGGGACGAACAGGAACAGCACTATCGCAAGTCCTATGCCGAGCACCATTGAAATGCTCATAACGACGCCCATTATCTTGTCGCCGAACTTATCGTCGAGCCATTTCTCGAATTTCGACATTTCCTCCTCGCCGTCCTCGTCCGCCATTCCGGAGAGCTCCGCCGAACGCGAGAGGTAATAATAGCCGTCGCCGAGCTGCCCGACGAAGTTGAATACTCCGCGGATAAACGGCGCCTTGTTATACCATTTGCGCTGTTTGTTTCCCTTTTCCTCGATGACTATATCGCCCTCTTTTCCCCGGACTGCCATTGCGGTCTTTTCGGGGCCTTTCATCATTATTCCCTCGATAAGCGCCTGTCCGCCTATCGTGGTGCGGTGTATCTTTTCTTTTTCTGCCATATTATCTCCTTTTCGGGAAGTTTTGTTCCATAGCATATATTATATTACAATTCTTCCGATTTGTCAACGGTCTCACGCTTAGAAGTCGCTGTCGCTCGAGAAAAGCGCTGACGCGCTTGGGGGAGGGAAAACTTTTGTGTACAAAAGTTTTCCCTCCCCCAAAGGCGGAAGCCGCCCCCAGCCCCACCTTTTCAAAAAACTTTGATCGCTTCGCATTTAGATTTATAGTGAGTGCGTCTGTTGTGAGGTTTGTGAAGACCCCGCACAAGGAACAGCAAGATCGCAGGTCTGCACAGCCCGGTATTGATCCGCAGCTTTTTTAAAAGGAGCAGTTACTATAATTCTCACTGCGAAGCCAGTAAAGTTTTTTGGAAAGAGAGGGGGTTCGGGGGAGGGGAAACCTTTTCTACAGAAAAGGTTTCCCCTCCCCCGGCGGCTGCAATGCAGCCGCTCTCTCGAGCGACAGCGACCTCTGTTGCTTCGCTGTACCGACGGCAAAGAGCACAAAAATTACTGTCGGAAGCTGTCAAAAACTGCAATAAATCATAATTATAACAGAAATTTCGTGAGACTGTCACATAAAAGCCTTGACTATTTCAGAAAAATGGGGTATATTGTTATTGTCGAACGAAACAATATAAGCAGTTATCAGGAAAGCGTGCTCATTCCCCCTGATTTGGGGGGAATGAGCAAAAAACAAAACAGGGAAAAAGAATACAGGAACAGGAGAAAGTTATGAAAAGAATGAAGCTTACCGGTGCCGCGGCGGCACTTTCGCTCATACTCGCACTGTCGGCCTGCGGCACCCCCACCGCTACAACGACCGCGGCCACGGAACCCGGGGCGGCGGATACTGCCGCACAGCAGGGCGACGTTACAACGGCGGCTACGCAGGACACGAGCGGGGGACTTATCACACCTTCTGTCTATACCAACGCGGACGGCTCGCTGGACGAGAGCAACATAGATGTTTCCGAGGAAACGATAAAGGCGCTGGAATATATCGGCGAGACCGCGCCGCTGCTCAAACAGTATTTTGAAAAGAGAAATCTGGTACCGCTGACCTATGAGACCACAGTTATCACAAGCGCGGGCGAATATGTCTCTAATCTTTATATAAAGGACAGCCGTCATCTTGTGCAGTACGTCAAGACTCCCGACGGCAAGATAACGCACGTTATATATAATTTCGATACGGCGTATGAGCTCGACCCGGCCGAGAAGGTCGCTATATTCCAGAACTGCGGCGAGGGAAGCGTCGTCGAGACAGTCAGAAACTCCATAGTGTATATAGAGGAGGACGAGGTCAAGCATTACGATTACGTTACCTCCGAGGAAGAGTATGAGGGAACGAACTACGACTGCGTGACTATGACAAAGGCAGGCGAGCAGGGCAGTATCAAGTATTATTTCGATAAGGCAGACGGCGGCCTTAAATATATAGTGTCGCCCGAATCCGTTACAAGGATAGACAGGCTCGAGACCGTGTTCGACAGTGACGCGCTCCTCGAAGTCCCCGCAGATTATACTATGAAGTCTATCAATGAGGTCGTAGGCGACATCGGCTCCGAAATAAAGTCTCAGATAGCAGAAAGCAAAGCAGCCGAAGAAGCTGCTCAGTAAGAATAAGAGAGCCGCTGACGCTCGAGACGGCGCTTACGCGCATGAGGAAGAGGCGCTGCCTCTCCCTCAAACTCCCTCACTACTTCCTTTGCACGGCAAAGGAAGCGAAAGCGTAGTGAATATGTTTAAAAGTTTCTGCGTAAAAAAGATACAAAGAGCCCCCGAATGCGCTTCGGGGGCTTTTGTTATGCGTTTTCGCGGGTGAGCCATATATTCGCTACATCGAGCGCGTCATAGAGACTGGTGCGGTTGCTTGTCTTTATGACCATTTCCTTGGGGTCGATATCCTTTGCGGTACGCATATGGACGACCATTATCTTATCGGCGATCTCGAGGTCGCCTTCCTTATGTGTTGACATAACGTTGAGGCAGGTGACTGTCTCGTCGGACATATTTCCGTAGTAGATCTGGTTTCCGTTCCGCACAAGCGGGAAACCCTTATAAGTGATATATTCTTCTGCCATAGCGATACCTCCATATATTATGATTTTCCCCCACCCCAACCCCTCCCCGAGGGGGTTCTTATTTGTGAGGGCTTTGCCCCCACACCCCTTTAAACACAGGGTGGGAGCACTTTTTTAAACATATTCACTACGCTTTCGCTTCCTTTGCCGTGCAAAGGAAGTAGTGAGGGAGTTTGAGGGAGAGGCAACGCCTCTTCCTCATGCGCGTAAGCGCCGTCTCGAGCGTCAGCGGCTCTCTCGCTCTCAGCTGCCCTGCGGGCGCTGGCGGACTTTGATATGCACTTCGCGGAGCTGCTGCTCGGTGACTTCGGTGGGTGCGCCGAGGAGGAGATCCTGCGCGTTGGAGTTGAGCGGGAATGCGATGACTTCGCGAATGCTGTCCTCATCGAGCAGGAGCATTATCATTCTGTCGATACCGAATGCCATACCTGCGTGCGGTGGAGCTCCGAACTTGAAGGCGCTGTAAAGGGCGCCGAACTTCTCCTTTACGTCTTCCTCGGTGTAGCCTGCTATCTCGAAAGCCTTCACCATAACGTCTATATCGTGGTTTCTTACTGCGCCAGACGCGAGTTCCACGCCGTTGCAGACAACGTCATACTGGTATGCGAGCACGTCGCAGGGGTTCTTCGTATTGAGCGCTTCGAGCTCGCCCTGCGGCATGGAGAACGGGTTGTGCGTGAAGATAGGCTTGCCGGTCTCCTCGTCTTCCTCATACATCGGGAAGTCAACTATCCAGCAGATCTCGAACTTGTCCTCGTCGATAAGACCCATTCTTGCGGCAACTTCATTTCGTATCTGTCCCGCAAACTTTTCGGCGTTCTTCTTGTTGTCGGCTATGAAGTAGAGCACGTCGCCCACTTCGAGCTCGGCACGCTTTGCAAGCTCTTCACGGTCGCCGTCGCGCAGGAATTTGTCGATAGGTCCGTTGAATTTCAGGCCTTCCTCCACCTTGAAGTAGCCGAGGCCCTTCATTCCGATAGACAGGGCGTATTCTTCCATTTTCTCGAAGAAGCTCTTGGACTTTTCAGCCATTTTCGGAACGCGTATCGCTCTGACCGTCTTGTTGGAGAACGGCTTGAACGAGCTGTCAACGAACAGGTCGCTCACATCTATGATGAACAGCGGGTTGCGGAGGTCGGGCTTGTCGCTGCCGTATTTCAGCATAGCTTCCTCAAACGTTATGCGCGGGAAGGGAGCGTGTGTGTACTGCTTCTTGCCGAACTTTTCGAGTATAGCGGGGAATACCTGCTCTGCGGCGGCGAATACGTCCTCCTGCGTTGCGAAGCACATTTCAAGGTCGAGCTGGTAGAATTCACCGGGAGTGCGGTCTGCGCGGGCATCCTCGTCACGGAAGCACGGCGCGAGCTGGAAGTATTTGTCAAATCCCGACACCATATACAGCTGCTTGAAGATCTGCGGAGCCTGCGGCAGCGCGTAGAACTTGCCGTGGTGCTTACGGGACGGTATCAGATAGTCGCGCGCGCCCTCGGGGGACGATGTGGAGAGGATAGGCGTCTGGAGCTCGAGAAATCCGAGTTCCGTCATCTTCTCGCGCATAAAGCTCATTACCTGCGAGCGGAACACGATGTTGTCGTGTACTCTGCGGTTGCGCATATCGAGGAAGCGGTAGCGCAGTCTGATGTCCTCGTTGCTGTTGTGAGACTCCGGGATCTCGAAGGGCAGCGGCGTGCTCACCTTGCCGAGGATATCAACGCTCTCCGCGGCGAGCTCGATGGTTCCGGTAGCGATCTTGGGGTTGTAGGTGCTCTCGTCACGCTTGATGATCTTACCCGAAATGGAGATCGCGCACTCCTTGGAAATGCCCTCGAGCAGCTTCTCGTTGTTCTGAAAAGTTACCTGTAACATTCCGTAGTGGTCGCGAAGGTCGATGAACTCGATACCTCCGTGGTCTCTGATGTTCTCCACCCAGCCCGAAACGCGGACTGTGCTGCCGATATCGGATTCCGACAGCATTGTTGTGTAGTGGTCACGATATTTGTTTGCTGTGAACATTTTTTGTTGTTCCTTTCTTATCCGGTTCAACGGCGCTTACGCGTCCCGCACCGCTTGACCATATATTTTATTTGGTTTTTACAGGCATATATTTCTTGTCGCCGGTTTTAAGATACAAAATAAATCTTTCAATTTGTTCCTTTGTCCAACCGACGGCTTCAAGCCCGGATATTATCCTTGTGATCTCTGAATTCGTCATTTATTTTTCTTTTGGGTGCAGCGTCACGCTGCCGCAGGTCGAGGGGCGCGCAGCCCCCGTCCTGTCCGGAAGGACAGTCTGTCGGAATGTCCCATTCCGGCAGACATCTGTGCTTAGCCCTTCAGCTTTTGTTCAAGAACTGCCTTGATAGTGTTGGGCGTAGCCTGACCTTTCAGCGCCTTGTTGGCCTGACCCATGAAGAAGCCGAATACCTTCTGTTCGCCGTTCCGGTACTGCTCGGCAGGTTTCGGGTTGTCCGCGATAAGCTTGTCGATAACGGCTTCAACGGCGGAGGTGTCGTCCTTTACCCAGAGGTCGAGGCGGTCGCAGACGGCGTCGGGCTTCTCGCCGGAGCCTATCATTTCGACGAATATGGTCTTGTAGTTATTCTTGTTTATCTTGTCGGTCTCGCCGAGCTCTATCAGTCTTGCGAGGTCGGCGGGCTCGAATTTCAGGCTGTCCATGGACATTTCGCCGAGGTTTATGCGGCGCATGAACTCGCCGAGAATGAAGTTCGCAACGGTCTTCGGCTTGTCGTAGGCCTTTATCGCGGCCTCAAAGAAGTCGCATATATCCTTGTCGCCGATGATGTTGTCCGCGTCGGTGGCGTTGAGCCCGTACTGAGAGATGTAGCGCTCCCTGCGCTGCTCCGGCATTTCCGGGAGCGCCTGCTTTATTGCGGCAAGCTCCTCCTCGGTGAAGATGATAGGCGGGATATCGGGGTCGGGGAAGTAGCGGTAGTCGTGCGCGTCCTCTTTCGAGCGCAGCGCCGTGGTCTCTCCAGTGGTGTCGGAGAACCGCCTTGTTTCCTGGAGCACCTTGCCGCCCGACTCGATTATCTCGCTCTGGCGGTATATCTCGTACTCTATCGCGCGGGTTATCGCTTTGGTGGAGTTGAGGTTTTTCAGCTCCGCGCGCGTTCCGAGCTCCTTTGCGTCCTTCGGCGCGAGGGAGATGTTAACGTCGCATCTGAGGGAGCCCTGCTCCATTTTACAGTCGCAGATACCGGCGTACTTATACAGCAGCTTTATCTTCTCGACATACGCCACAACTTCTTCCGCACTGTGGAAATCCGGCTCCGTGACCATTTCGATGAGCGGTATGCCGCAGCGGTTGTAGTCGGCAAGACTGGAACGCGTAGCATCGTCGTGAACGAGCTTTCCCGCATCTTCTTCAAGATGTATGCGGTTTACGCGGATGCGCTTTTCCGTGCCGTTCACGTTGATGTCAACGTAGCCGTTCAGGCATACCGGACGCGGCATCTGTGATATCTGATACGCTTTCGGAAGGTCGGGGTAGAAGTAGTTCTTTCTGTCCCACTTGGTAAAGCGCGATATCTCGCAGTTGGTGACATATCCCGCGCGGATTATATATTCCACGGCTGTATGGTTGAGCACCGGCAGTGTACCGGGCATTCCCGAGCACACGGGGCAGCAGCGGGAGTTGGGTTCCCCGCCGAACTCGGCCGAGCAGGTGCAGAATACTTTTGACTTGGTAAGGAGCTCGGCGTGTATCTCCAGACCAATTGTAGGATAAAGATCGGTCATTGTCCGCGCTCCTTTCTTATAATGTGCAGCGCACGGGAGAGAATGTCCTCTCGAACGCGTCCGCTGTGCCGATTATTGTTGCTTCGTCGAAGCGTCTGCCGACTATCGACATACCGATAGGCATACCGTTCTTGTCGTAGCCGCAGGTGGTATTTATCGCGGGCAGACCCGCTATATTGACGGTGACGGTGCATATATCGGCGGTGTACATCTTTACGGGGTCGTTGTCCTGCGCGCCTATCTTGTAGGCTACAGTAGGCGCCGTGGGTGTGAGGATGACGTCCGCCTGCTCGAATACCGCATTGTATTCCTCGATTATCTTCTGCTTGAGCGCGAGAGCCTTGCGGTAGTAAGCGTCGTAATAGCCGCTCGACAGCGCGTAGTTGCCGAGCAGTATGCGGCGCTTGACTTCATCGCCGAAGCCTCTGTTGCGGCTGTCGCGTATCATCTCGTCGAAGCTGTGACCTTCTCCGCGCAGTCCGTACTTGATGCCGTCGTAGCGCGAGAGGTTTGAGGCCGCCTCTGCGGAGGATATCAGGTAGTAGGCCTGAACGGCGTATTTCAGCGTGCTTATGGAGCAGTCAACGAGCGAAGCGCCCATTTTCTCGTATTCGTGGGCGGCGTTCATTACGGCAGTGCGGACTTCCTCGTCCACCGCGTCGCCGTAGAACTCCTTCGGTATCGCTATCTTCATTCCCGAAACGCCCTTGCCGAGCTTCTCGTTGAAGTCGGTGAACGGTACGTCCCTGCTGGTGGCGTCCTTCGGGTCAACTCCCGCTATCGCGTTCAGTATGATACCGCAGTCCTCGGCTGTGCGCGCTATCGGGCCTATCTGGTCGAGCGAGCTTGCGAACGCCACAAGGCCGTAGCGTGAAACTCTGCCGTAGGTGGGCTTCAGCCCCGTAACTCCGCAGAACGACGAGGGCTGGCGTATCGAGCCGCCGGTATCGCTTCCGAGAGCCGCCGCGCAGAAGCCCGCCGATACAGCGGCAGCGGAGCCTCCCGACGAGCCGCCGGGAACGCATTCGGTGTTGTAGGGGTTTTTCGTCTTTGCGAACGCGCTGGTCTGTGTGGAACCGCCCATTGCGAATTCGTCCATAGACACCTTGCCGAGCAGTGTGTAGTCCTGCGCTATGAGCTTTTCAACGGCGGTGGCGCTGTACGGGGGAACGAAATCCCCGAGCATTCTGGACGAGCAGGTGGTTTTTATACCGTCGGTACAAAGGTTGTCCTTTATAGCGAGCGGTATTCCCGTCAGGGGCTTTGCCTCGCCCGCATCTATCAGCTTCTGCGCGGCTTCGGCATTCCTCATGGCCTCGTCCTCGGTAACGGTGATGAACGAGAGTATCTTATCGTCCTTTGTCTTTATCTCGGAGAGGAACTCCGAGGCGGCTTCCTTTGCGCTTATCTCCTTGTTGTCGAGCATTCTGCGCAGTGCCGCGGCAGTGATGTTTTTCGTATCCATTCCCGGCACCTCCGTCATTCCATCATCTTCGGCACGACATAGCAGTTGTCGCGCGGAGAGGTATTCTGCTGGAGCTTCTCGGTGGGGAACGACGGCGCGGGGATGTCCTTCCGGAGGTCGTCATAGCGCACCTCGTTGTGGTCTTTCGTGTCGTCGTAGGTGATATCGTATTCCTTGATAGTGTCCATAAGCTCGATTATATCGGTCATCTGGGCGAGCATAACGTTTTTCTCGTCCGGCGTGAAATTGAGCTTTGACAGTTCGCTGATGTGGTCGAGCGTCGCTGTATCCATTCTTTTGTTCCTTTCTGCAGAGAATATTTTCTCATTATCCAATCTATTATACTATAAAAAGTACAATTTTGCAAGAGGTTTTTGAGGTTTTTTTCTTTTTTGACAAAAAAATACCGTCCTGCATCGGGATACAGGGCGGTAACGCGGTATTTGGTTTGCGGTCACGCGGTTTTCTCTTCGAATTTGGGCTTGACCCACTCTCCGCTTTCGTCACGCTGTTTCAGGTCATAATATCCTGTGGAGTCGGTAATCTCAAATTCATCGGGAGCAAAAAGATAATCGTCCTCGGTGTTGTCAACTATCCTAAACCACCCTTTTTCGATCGAAATGACCTCATATTCTTTTCCGTTTGTGAGCGAAACATCGCTTATACCGTTAAACCTGACCTTCATCGTACCACCCCTTTACCTTTAATTCACACCACTTGCCTTGTGCCGCGTACCAATGCAGCTGTGCGGTAACAGGCTTTCCATCTATGATTATTTTGCCCACGCCGCTGACCTTCTGCCACTCGTCGGCAGGCAGCCGGTATGTACTTTCAAGTATAAATCTGATGTTTAATTCCCTTTTTGTTCCTTTGCCCATGATCACCGTGCCGTCGATAGTCTGGTCGTCGGCTAACCTGACGTGATCTCTTGAGCCGTTGATCCTTGCGGGATATTTTTTTCCGGTACCGCTTGCTTTACCGCCGGAAACGACTATTTGGTTCTCAGGCATTTTCCTTTGCCCCTCACAGATCTTTTTTATTTAAGTATATCATAAGTGCCTCGGTTTGTCAAGCACGGAAGCAGTGACAAAGCCGTTTCCGCCCGTTTTTCCAAAAAAATTTTAAAAAATAAGGTCAAAACAGGTGACAAACGAAAAAAAATATGTTATAATAATATGAATAGCTGTTTCAAGACGGACGCGAGCCTTTCGCCCCCGTGCGAAACAGCGGCCGAATGCGCAAAAAGGGGGTCGATACTGTGGCGAATGCGTCCTCAATGAAGATCAGAGTGGAAGAACTCGAATCCGGAATGATAACTGCCGAGAATGTCATAGAGCCGGGCACGGAAAGGATCCTGCTGCTCCGCGACACGATACTTGACAGTGTAATGATATTCAACCTCAAAGAGCGCTACAATGTTGACGAGGTCTATATAAGAAAGAATTTCAGCGCGGCTACGGTCGCCGATGAGATGAGGGCGGAGATCGATATCCACCAGTCTCTCAGTACGCTGAAAGAGGTCTTCGGCTCCGATGAAGACAAGCCGCTGACCGAGTTCTCCAAGGAAGCCACCAAGCAGATCTCCAACGTCACGAACGAGCTTATCACGAGCCTTTACGCCGATGATAATATCCTGCTGAAAATGCACCAGCTCCAGTCGTACGACGATTATACATACAAGCACTGTCTGCGCGTCGCGATGATGTCGGTAACTATCGGCAAGAGCCTCGACCTGCCGCGCAACAAGATGCGCGATCTGTGTGAAGCCGCCCTGCTGCACGATATCGGCAAGCGCACCATAGACGTTGACATAATCAGAAAGCCCGGCCGCCTTACCGACGAGGAGTTCGAGGCGATAAAGAAGCACCCCCAGAACGGCTATCTGCTGCTGCGCAAGAACGGCAGCTATTCCGAGGAGATACTCAACGGCGTGCTGATGCACCATGAGAAATACGACGGCACGGGATATCCGCTGAAGCTGCGCGGGGAGCAGATAACCTACCTCGCGCGTATAATAACGGTGGCGGACGTTTACGACGCTCTGACCTCCAACCGTCCGTACAGACAGCCGTGGAGCGTTGCGGAGGCGGAGGAGTTTATGATGGGCGGTGCCAACACGCACTTCGATTATGACATCATAATGGCGTTTTTAGCGGCATTCGCGCCCTACCCGGTGGGCGACCGCGTCCTGCTCAGCGACGGGAACAAGGCCGAGGTCATAAGCAACAACACCAACGTGCTGCGCCCCGTGATAAAGATACTTACCGGAGAGAACGCGGACGAGGTCATCGACCTGTACAACGATTTCAAATACCTCACCCTCTCGATAAAATGCCTCGACAAGGACGGCAGCACGGGAGAATGACCGAGTATTGAGCCTTATTACGGCTATAATATAGTTCCACAGAAATAAAATTTTCAGGCAAAGAAAGGAAACGATAACAATGGCAAAAGTAGTAAAGTTCGGGGGCAGCTCGCTCGCCGACGCAAATCAGTTCCGCAAGGTCGCGGAGATAATCAGGAGCGACCGTGAGCGCAGATATGTTGTCCCCAGCGCGCCCGGAAAGCGCTTCAAGGACGACACCAAGGTCACGGATATGCTTTATAAGTGCTACGACGACGTGTGCAAGGGCGCGAACGCTGTGGCGGCATTCCTCCCGATAGCCGAAAGATACAACGGCATCATCGGTGACCTCGGTCTGACGATATCGCTCGACCGCGAGTTTGAGGAGATAACCGACAACTTCACAAAGCGCGCGGGACGCGATTACGCCGCGAGCCGCGGGGAATTTCTCAACGGCATAATCCTCGCCAACTACCTCGGCTTCAACTTCGTTGACGCGGCAAAGGGCATTTTCTTCAAGGCGGACGGCGAATTTGACGCAGAGCTCACCGATGCCACCCTCGCTTCTATCCTCGAGGGCTACGACTGCGCGGTGATACCGGGCTTCTACGGGGCGAACCCCGACGGCTCGATACGCACATTCTCCCGCGGCGGCAGCGATTTCACCGGTTCGGTGGTAGCAAAGGCGATAGGCGCCGACCTTTATGAGAACTGGACGGACGTTCCGGGCTTCGCCGTAGCCGACCCCCGTATCGTTGACAACCCCGAGTTCATCGAAGTGATAACCTACCGCGAGCTCAGAGAGCTTTCGTATATGGGCGCGACGGTACTGCACCAGGACGCTATCTTCCCCGTGAGAAACGCGCGCATACCGATAAATATAAAGAATACCAACGACCCCGCGGCAAAGGGCACCATGATAGTCCCCGAGGCTCCCGAAGGCAAGAACGAGCACATCATCACCGGTATCGCGGGCAAGAAGAACTTCGCCGCGGTCTGCATCGAAAAGGACGAGATGAACAGCGAGATAGGCTTCCTCCGCCGCATACTCACCCTTATGGACTGCGAGAAGATAAACTTTGAGCATATCCCGACCGGCATCGACACGATGAACCTCATAATCGACAGCGACGACCTGAAAGCGCACCCGAACTTTATCGAGCGTGTAAAGGAGGTCGCAGACCCGAACCACATCGAGGTGGAGGACAATCTCGCTCTGATAGCCGTTGTGGGACGCGGAATGAAGGCTACGAAGGGTACTGCGACCCGTATCTTCGCGGCGCTCTCTCACGCAAATATCAACATCAAGATGATAGATCAGGGCTCCTCCGAGCTCAATATCATAATCGGCATTATGGAGGATGACTTCGACGAGGCTATCCGCGTAATTTACAATATGTTTATGCTGCAGGAGTGATAGATAATGTTTGTACCGTATATGACGCTGCCCGATTATCTGGAGATCGTCCATTCCATCAAGGCTGCCGAGACCGACCCGATAATAGTGCATTGCGAGCAGCCGGACGAGCACGACTTCAAGGTCGCGGAGATAAATCTTGACAATATGTCTGTCATAAGCCGTGTAGGGTTCACCGAGCCGGAAATGGACTTTCTGCTCGGGTTCTGCCGTAACAACAGGGAGTCTATTATCAAATACGAAAAAATTGGCGGTGTGTATAATGCCTAAACTGTTTGAGGCGTTCGGTTTTATATTTGGGCAAATGAATACTCCGGCGGCACTCCCGAGCCTGTTCATATACACTTTACAAACGGCTCGCCTTCTCCCAATGCCCCGAAAATATGGATAAACGGGGACGGCGTGTCGCTCTGGACGAGAAGTTTTCCGACAAGGTGTCACAGCGTGATCTGTCCCGGGCTCTTGAAATGTGCTCAAACAATCATAAGTATATCATAGAGATGTGGGATAAGATGTTCGGAAGCCATACTTTCAACGAAAAGGTCTTTGGTGAAAACAAATGAAACTCGAAAACATAAAAGTCTATGACCTTGAAGAAAGCTTCAAGGCAAGCAAATACCCCATGGCGGTGGATACGGGCTCGGTGAACGGCGAGATCACCGACCGCATAAAAAGCCTTGCGCAGTCAGGCAAGGGCGAGGGTCACGATCAGTTCATGACCGGTATCCGCGTGGCATTCGACCTCACCTTCACGGTGAAAGCGTGGACGGAGGCGGAACGCTACCGCTTTCTCGAATTCGTGTCGAGCCAATCGACTATGCACCGCATAGCGAAATTCGACCTGTCGAAGCAGTACTGCAAGTACGTCGATCCGCGCATGATCGAGATAATGAACGAGCTCAAAGACCGTTACAACGAGACACAGGATCCCGAGGACTACCTCAGGCTGCTGTACAGCAACCCCTGCGGCTTCGAGCTCACCGCGCGGATGACCACCAATTACCGCGCGCTGAAAACTATCTATTCCCAGCGAAAGAACCACCGTCTCCCCGAGTGGCGGGAGTTCTGCAAGGAGATCGAGAAGCTCCCCTACGCTATGGAGCTGATCGTCGGAAAAAACAAGAATGAAAAAGGAGAATGACAATGTTCGAAAAGAAGGAAAAGGAACAGGGCAAGTTCATCTCAAAGGGCGTACAGTCCTTCGGTATGGTGAACATTGAGATCATTATGGACCGCGAGACGGGAGCAAACTATGTTGTGGCGCAGACGCTCAACGGGTCTGCCGTTTCGATAACTCCGCGCCTCGATGATGTCGGAAGCCCTCTTATCGACGATATCGAGGAGGAGGACGACGACGAGGACGACCAAGACGACGATGACGACGACACGGACGATGACACCGAGGACACGTTTATAGTCCTCGGCGGCGGCGGTGAAAATCAGATCGGCGTTCAGGGCAAGGACGGCACCGTGTTCTTCACGATAGACTGACTGCTGCCCGCTGTCGGAAAAGGCGGCGGGCAAGCGTTTCCGCATTTGGGAAAACGATTACTCAAAAGGAGCTTACTATGATAAAAAAAGCGATAGCGGGAGGAATAGCGGCAATGATGATACTTTCCGGCTGCAATAACGGCACGGCAACGGAGGAAACGACCACCGCCGCTCCCGCGGACACGGCCTTTCCCGCAGTGACCGAGGCGGCTGCACCCGTAAAGCCCGACTATGACATCTCCGACGAATACGAGTGGGGCAATGTCGAGATAGTCGGAGGCGGCTACACGGTGGGGCTGTACTACAACAAGGCCGAGAAAGGCCTGTTGTACGCGAGAACGGATATCGGCGGATTTTACCGCATGGACAACTCAACCGGCCGCTGGAAGCCGCTCACCGACCAATTTGATAACGACGATTATTCCTACTACGGTATCGACGGCTGCGCTGTCGATGAAAAAGACCCCGATAAGGTCTATATCCTCGCGGGAATGTACCGCAATATGAAAGCCGCCGTGCTCTGCTCGGACGACCGCGGCGATACATGGAGCATCACCCCGCTGGA
>JAFTAG010000048.1 GCA_017458655.1 Ruminiclostridium sp.
GCCTGCTCTATCGGATTCGCCATGGCGGGCTTCAACAATATGCACGCCGTAACGCGCAGCACCGACCCCGACAGGGCTTCCATACCCTTTGACAAGGAGCGCTCGGGCTTTGTGCTCGGCGAGGGCTGCGGCATAGTGATACTCGAAGAATACGAACACGCCGTAAAGCGCGGCGCAAAGATATATGCACTGCTGGCGGGTTACGGGGCGACCTGTGACGCTTACCATGAGACCAGCCCGGCTCCCGGCGGTGAAGCCGGCGCAAAGGCTATCGAGCTCGCAGTCGCGGAGGCGGGAGTTTCCCCAGACACCATTAACTACTGCAACGCGCACGGCACTTCCACAAATATGAATGACAAGACCGAGACCGAGGCGCTCAAAAAGGCGTTCGGCGACCATGCCTACAAAATGGCGGTCAATTCCACAAAGTCGATGACCGGGCACCTGCTCGGCGCGGCAGGCGGCCTTGAAGCTGTAGCTGTGGCATTGCAGATGAAGAACGGGTTCGTTCACCCGACAGTCGGCCTGAAAGTCGATGACGAGGAATGCGACCTCGATAACTGCAAGGGCAGCACCAGAGATATGAAGATAACCGGCGCGATAAGCAATTCGCTCGGCTTCGGCGGACACAACGCAACGCTGTGCTTCCTGCCGGAAGAATAACAGCGGTTTAGTACACAACTTTACCCAACCAATAACGGGGAACGACAACGTCCCCAAAACGGAGGAAAATATGCAGTACGAACACAACGAGCTGATGGAAGTAACAAAGGAGTACATAAAGATACTCAAGGAAAGCGGGCTCGGCTACCTGCGGCTCAAAAACGACAAGTTCGAGATAGAGCTCGGCGAAAAGCAGCAGCCTATGCCGAATTTCCCGCCAATGCCGCCAATGCCGCCCATGTCGGGTATGCAGCCCCCCGTGCAGATGCCGGGGCAGCCGGCAGGAGCGCCTCCCAAAGCCGAGGTCAAGAGCGGAAATGTGGTGACATCGCCGATAGTCGGGACGTTCTACGCGTCGCCGTCACCCGAAAAGCCGCCGTTCGTCACGGTCGGCAAGCAGGTGCACAAGGGCGATGTTCTGTTCATCATCGAGAGTATGAAGCTGATGAACGAGGTAACAAGCGAATTTGACGGCGTTGTTACCGAAATTATGGCAGAAAATGCCGATACCGTCGAATTCGGCCAGCCCATTATGCGTATCGAATAAACGTGAATACCGAGGAAAACGCTATGAAAATGGATATAGAGCAGATAAAAGAGGTCATACCCCACCGCGACCCGTTCCTGCTGATCGACGAGATCGAGGAGATAGAAGAGGGTAAGCGCGCGGTAGCCTTAAAGCACATCAAGGCCGAGGATTTCTGGTTCAAGGGGCATTTCCCCGACTATCCCGTCGTTCCCGGCGTGCTGATACTCGAAATGCTCGCGCAGACCGGCGCGGTCGCAATGCTGATGCTCCCCGAAAATAAGGGAAAGATCGGCTTCTTCGGCGGCGTCAAGGAGGCTAAATTCCGCCGCCAGGTCGTTCCCGGCGACACCCTTCGCCTCGATGTCGAGATAATCAAGGTAAAAGGCCCCGTCGGCGTCGGCAAGGGCATAGCTACGGTAAACGGCGAAAAAGCCTGCACAGCAGAGATAACGTTTGCTATCAAATAGGAGTAAAAGCGTTTTCTTTCCCCACCTTCGGTGGGGAAAGAAAACAAGTAATATCAGACTGATTTATGATCGATAAAATACTTATCGCCAACCGCGGCGAGATCGCGCTCCGTATCATCAGGGCGTGCCGCGAGCTCGGCATCGAAACAGTGGCGGTGTATTCCACCGCGGATAAAAACGCACTTCATGCGCAGATCGCCGACCGCTCCGTCTGCATAGGCGGCGCGCGCAGCACCGACAGTTACCTCAACACAAGAGCGATTCTCGCTGCGTGTGAGATAACCGGCGCAAGCGCTATCCACCCCGGCTTCGGGTTCCTCTCCGAGAGCAGCCGCTTCGTGCGCCTTTGCAATAAGTGCGGTATCAAGTGGATAGGCCCCGGCGCGGAAGCTATGGACGCTATGGGCGACAAGGCCAATGCAAAGGCCACGATGATAAAGGCGGGCGTTCCCGTGGTGACGGGCTCCGACGGCATTATCAACGATATAGACGAAGCAAAGCGCATTTCCCGGGAAATAGGCTACCCCGTTCTCGTAAAAGCGAGCGCGGGCGGCGGCGGGCGCGGTATCAGACGCGCAGACAGCGAAAGAGAGCTCGAAAGCGCGATAACCGCCGCAAAGCAGGAGGCTCTCCGCTTCTTCGGCAACGACGAGGTGTATATCGAGAAATTCATCGTTGACCCGCGCCACATCGAGATACAGATACTCGCGGACGAGCACGGCAACGTTATCCACCTCGGGGAGCGTGACTGCTCCTGCCAGCGCCGCAATCAGAAGGTGCTGGAGGAATCCCCGAGCCCGATAATGACCCCGGAGCTGCGCGAAAGAATGGGCGAGGCCGCTGTAAAGGCGGCGAAAGCGTGCGGTTATCAGAATGCCGGAACGGTGGAATTCCTCGTTGACAAGGACAGGAATTTCTACTTTATGGAAATGAACGCGCGCATACAGGTCGAGCACCCCGTTACCGAAATGGCGACCGGTATCGACCTTGTGAAACAGCAGATAATGATCGCGAGCGGGTATCCTCTCGATATAAAGCAGGAGGACGTGCAGCTCCGCGGTCATGTGATAGAATGCCGTATAAATGCGGAGGATCCGAAGAACAATTTCCGCCCGTCCCCGGGAAAGATCGAGTCGATCCACGTTCCGGGCGGGTTTGGTGTGCGTATCGACACCGCGGCGTATCAGGGCTATGAGATACCGCAGTTCTACGACAATATGATAGCAAAGCTTATCGTGCAGGGTCGCGACAGAGCCGAGGCTATCACGAAGATGAAGGTCGCGCTGGGCGAAATGCTGATAGAGGGTGTTCAGACGAACATAGACTACCAGCTCAATCTGCTGCGTGACAGGGACTTCCGGAACGGCGATATAGATATCGGCTTCCTGAACCGCAAAGACTTTTCATAATATTGCATATCATCCCCACCTTCGGTGGGGATGATATGCGGCTTAAACAAGCGCACAAGGATATAGATTCATTCTCTACGCTTTCGCTTCCTTTGCCGTGCAAAGGAAGTAGGTCGGGAGTTTGAGGGGAGGGCAACGCCCTGCCCTCATGCGCGTTAGCGCCGTCTCGAGCGGCAGCGGCTCTCTCGCACGTCAGCGCCGTCTCGAGCGGCAGCGACTCTCACTTACCGGAGGGCACTATATGGCAATAGAAGATCTTTTCAAGGTCGTGAAGGACAGGTCGAAGGCTGACAGCAAGCCGAGACCCGAAAAACAGAAGAAGCAGGCGGCGCGGATAGAGATACCGCAGGGTCTGCTGTTCAAATGCCCGAGATGCGGTGCGGTGGCGTACCGCGACGACTTTGAGCGCAACCGTTCCGTATGCGCGGCGTGCAACTACCACGCGAGGATATCCTACCGCGAACGGCTTGACATCACGGCTGACAAGGACACGTTCAGGGAACTTGACGCGGGGCTTTGCTCGCTCAACCCGATAAATTTCCCGGGATACGAGCAGAAGATCGCGGAGCTGCGCGAAAAGTGCGGTATGAACGAGGCCTGTGTGACGGGCGTGTGCAAGATACACCGCTACGAGACCGTCATCGGCATTATGGACAGCAACTTTATGATGGCAAGTATGGGCAGCGTTGTGGGCGAGAAGATAACCCGTGCCTTTGAATACGCTACCGCGCATAAGCTCCCCGTGGTGCTGTTTACGGCGTCTGGCGGCGCCCGTATGCAGGAGGGTATCATCTCGCTGATGCAGATGGCGAAGACTTCCGGCGCCATAGCCCGTCACAGCGAGGCGGGACAGCTGTATGTCACCGTTATGACCGACCCCACAACGGGCGGCGTTACCGCGTCGTTCGCGAGCCTCGGCGATATCATCATAGCGGAGCCGAAGGTGCTTATCGGGTTCGCGGGCAGACGCGTTATCCAGGACACCATAAAGCAGCAGCTCCCCGACGACTTCCAGACCGCGGAATTTATGCTGAAAAACGGCTTTGTGGATATGATAGTCGAGCGCAAGAGCCTGCGCTCCACACTTTCAAAGATATTCCGTACCCATAACTACACCCGCGACGGGGACTATATGGGAGGTGCTGCACAGTGAGCGAGCTTACCGCAACACAGAGACTTGCGATCATCCGTGAAAAGGGAAGACCCACCGTTCACGACTATATCCCCGCGCTTTTCGGGAATTTCCTCGAGCTGCACGGCGACAGGCATTACGGCGACGACGCGGCAATAATCGGCGGCGTGGGGACATTCGTCGGCAAGCCCGTTACCGTTATTGCGCAGGTGAAAGGCCGCGACCTCGAAGAAAACAAGCGGTCGAATTTCTCGATGCCGCACCCCGAGGGCTACCGCAAGGCGCTCCGTCTCGCAAAGCAGGCCGAGAAGTTTCACCGACCCGTGATATGCCTCGTTGACACGCCCGGCGCATTCTGCGGCGTTGAGGCGGAGGAGCGCGGACAGGGTGAGGCTATCGCCCGCAACCTTATGGAATTTATGACACTGCGCACACCTATCGTGTCTATCGTACTCGGTGAGGGCGGCAGCGGCGGCGCACTCGCGCTCGCGGTTTGCGATGAGCTGGCAATGCTCGAGAACGCGCTGTATTCCGTGATCTCGCCGCGCGGCTTCGCGTCGATACTCTGGAAGGACGCATCCCGTGAATCCGAGGCCGCAGAGCTTATGAAGATCACCGCGGACGACCTGCTCCGCTTCGGCGTGTGCGAGCATATAATCGCCGAGCCCGCGGGCGGCGCACAGAATGACCCGATACTCACGGCGGAGAATATCTCCGATTATCTCGCGGAGGTGCTCCCGCGGCTCGCTGCTTTCGATACCGACGAGCTGCTCCGGAACAGATATGAGAAGTTCCGCAAGATAGGAGTCTTCGCCGATATGGGCTGATGATATGATCCGCCCCCCGCGGCAATGCCGCGGGGGGCGCTATTTTGGCGGGGAACGGCGCTTTCTTTCGGTCGTTATGTACGTTAAAATGCACAAATTTAAACATTACTTTTGTGCATAAATGCCGATTTTATAAAAAATGCAAAAAGCTATTGATTTTTTGCGGGCTATCATTTATAATGAAATAAAACGAATACAGTAACGAACATGGAGGCAAGCATTATGATATTCGATAAGGTAAAAAGCATTATAGTCGATCAGCTTGATGTTGACGAGGATAAGGTAACTCTCAACGCCAATATTCAGGACGATCTCGGCGCGGATTCGCTCGATATCGTCGATCTTGTTATGAGCTTCGAGGACGAGTTCGATCTTGAGATACCCGACGATCAGGTCGAGAACATAAAGACCGTCGGCGATGTTGTAAAGTACATCGAAGAAAAGACAGAGGAATAATACGCGGATCCTTCCCGATAAACATATCCCCCACCGGAAAAGTGGGGGATTTTGTTATGTGTTCACCGGATACTCTCCTTAAAATTAAGCGCGCAGCGCAACCACAACTATTCATTATTCATTCTTCACTCTTCACTGACACGGAAATAATGAAAAATGAATAGTGAATAGTTATGGTGCGGCTTCGCCGCGGTTTTGGATCGTGACGAGACACGGGAGCTTTTCATATTGTGTTGTATTACAGGCTGAACAGCGCTTTCAGCAGATAACCGAGACATTTCCCGAAGTCAAGGCGTTCCACGCTCTCGGCGGCGATGATCTTCGCGTTGCCGATGATCTCGTCGTCAATGGTCATCGTGACATAGCCGAGCGTCTGCCCCTTGCGGACGGGCGCTTCTATCGACGGGGCGCGGCTGTAGTGGTACTTTATCCTCGAACCGCTGCCCTTTTCGAGCACCATTTCCGGTATCTGCGAGAAGCGCGTATCAACGCCGCTCTTTACGCCGCCCTCCACCGGTATCTCGGTGAGCTCCGAGACATCGGGGCGGGGAGTTGCCCGCTCGAAATTGTCGAAGCCGTAGTCGAGGAGCTCCCGCGCCGCCTCAAAGCGGTCACTGTCGGTGTCACACCCCAGAACCACCGCTGCCAGCCCCATATTGCCGCGCTTGGCAGTTCCCGCAAAGCAGCAGCCCGCCGCGTCGGTCGTCCCCGTTTTCAGCCCGGTTATGCCGTTGTACGACGTTATAAGCTTGTTGGTGTTGAGAAGCTGTGTCTCGCGGGAGGTCCCGGTGCGAACGCTGTCGAGACGCGTCAGAAGAAATTCGTCGTAGATGCTGTACTTTCGCAGCTCACAAGCCATTACCGCCACATCGCGCGCGGAGCTGTAGTGCTCCTTGTCATCGTAGCCGACGCAGTTGACGAAATGCGTGTTTGTCATTCCGAGGGCGGCGGCCTTCTCGTTCATTTCCGCAACAAAGGCCTCCTCACTGCCCGCGATGTGCTCGGCGAGCATTACGCAGGCGTCGTTCGCGGAGGCTGTCACTATTGACTTCGCGAGGTCGCCCACCGACATTTCCTCGCCCGTTTCGAGCCATATCACCGAGCCGTCCATGCTGTTCGCGTGCGCCGAGCAGACCGCTGTATCGGTAAATGAGAGCTTTCCCGCATCTACAGCTTCCGCCGCTATCAGCAGCGTCATTATCTTTGTCAGCGACGCTATCGGCAGCCTGCTGTCCTCATTCAGCCCGCACAGCGCCTTTCCCGTGGAGCTCTCCACAAGTATCGCGGCCTTCGCGCTCTTTATATCCGCCCTCACTGTCTTTTCCGCCGCCGACACGGGGAATGCTCCCACGATCAGCGCCGCCGCGGTCATTCCGGCAATTGCCCGTAATTTCTTCATATCCGATACCTGTCCTTTTTTGGTAATATATATGAATATTGTTTCCCCGAAATGCGCAAAATATCCGCGGGCAATACAATGTCTTCTCCCGCCGGGCAGAACAGATAGCGCCCGAACCCCGCCGGAGTAGGGGTTCAGGCGCATAAGTTCCGTTCAGCGTGGGAAACATATAATTTCACGGGGGTAGGTATCATGCGGAAAAACAGTTTCGCCGAACAGCTCATACAGGCGTTTGTTATCTTTATGTCGGGAGGCTTCATTTACGGGCTTATCGAGGTGCTCTACCGCGGGCATACCCACCCGTCGATGTTCGTGCTCGGCGGTATCTGTCTGCTCTGGGTAGGCGGCTTCAACAGCTTTTTCGGGAAGATACCCCCGCTCTGGGTGCAGATACTGCTTGGCGGTATTTTTATAACGACCGCCGAATTCCTCTGCGGCCTTACACTCAACGTCTGGCTGCACCTGCGCGTCTGGGATTACAGCCGACTCCCGTATAACATTATGGGGCAGGTCTGCCCTATGTTCTTCTTCCTCTGGGTAGCTATCTCCCTCCCCGCCGTCTTCGCCGAAGACCTGTTGAGATCGGCATTCCGCAGAGGAGAGAACACAGAGGTCGCTTACGCTCGAGATGATCGCTGACGCGATTGGGGAAGGGAAAACTTTTGTGTACAAAAGTTTTCCCTCCCCCAAACCCCCACCTTTTCAAAAAACTTTGCTGGCTTCGCAATTAGACTTATAGATACTGCGCCTATTGCAAGACCGTATAAAATGACCCGCCGTTTGTGAAAGCGGCGGGTCTTTGCTGTGTTTGACATTTTCCGACATTTGAGGTATCCGATTTGTCAAGTCCGATCTGTATTTGTGCCGTATTCCGCAAATCTTTCAATAGGAGCAGCCTCTCTCAAATCTAAATGCGAAGCCAGCAAAGTTTTTTGGAAAGGGGTTTGGGGGATAACCTTTTCTTCAGAAAAGGTTTCCCCCAATCTCAAGCGAAGCGACCTCTGTGCTCTCTCGAGCGTCAGCGACTATCTGTTCTCCGGAGTTTTCGGTGCGGAGGGGAAATCTCCCGTGTAGCGCGGTATCTCGGGTGCTTTCGGCATTTCGGGGATATCGAGCTTGCTCTCGAACTCCTCGTCGGTCTTGACACTGCCGAAGTTCATTGTCGGCATAGCGATACTGTCCGGCTTGGGGATATCCTGTATGAAGCTGCCGACCTGTGGGAAATCAACGCTCTGCACATTGGCAAAGTCCGCCGAGACCGCGCCCACCGTCGGAAGATCGCCGACCTGCGGGAACGTACCGAGATCGAGCGCTTTGTCCCTGTCGGGGTTTACTATCGGGACGCCGTTGTTATGCGGCTTGACGATGTTCGGCGTAACTGCCTCGTCCTGCGGTATGCCGCCGTTCGAGATATCAACAAACTCCCTGTTATTTGGGTCTATCGACGGCATTGTGTCTTCCGTCACCGTACTTGCGACCGGAGCGGCTTGCGGGACTGCACCGAAGTCGAGCGCTTTGTCCCTGTCGGGGTTTACTATCGGAACGCCGTTGTTATGCGGCTTGACAATGTTCGGCGTAACTGCCTCGTCCTGCGGTATGCCGCCGTTCGTGATATCAACAAACTCCCTGTTATTTGGGTCTATCGACGGCATTGTGTCATCTGTCGCTGACTTTATGACCGGGGCGGCTTGCGGGACTGCATTAAAATCAACAGCCCTGTCACTGTACGGGTTTACTATCGGAACGCCGTTGTTATGCGGCTTGACGGTGTTCGGCTCAAAAGTCTCGTCCTGCGGTATGCCGCCGTTCGAGATATCCACATACTCACGGTTGCCCGGGTCTATCGACGGCATTGTATCGCTCCCTGTGTTGGTCTTGCGCTCGTACAGCGCACTGTAGGGCACATACTGTGAGAATTCGTCCTCGTAAAGGTTCGGGCGCACTCTGTCGGTCGGCTGCTGCGGGGCAGGTGTCTCCCCCTCGAGCGGCGGGAGCGGACGGTCATCCACGCCCTCATATCTCTTTGCGCTGAAGCTCGGCGAATGCGACCCCGAATACTGCGGCTTGCTGTACATCTTCAACAGCGCTTCGGGCGACATCGGGCGCGGCTCGACCCTCTCGGCACCCATTTTCTTATTATATCCGCGGCTCTTGAACATTATATCCGCCAGACCGCCGGTATTCTTATTTTGGTTCTCCTTCTCGCGTCTGAGCATCATATCCACCGTATCAACGGCATTTGTGACCTGTGACCGGGTCGGCGAGGGTGTGACGGGGCGCAGATTGGGCGGCTGATACTGCGACTTCGATACAAGCGGGATATCCGGTATCGGGTCGGGCTCCGTCCGCTCGGGAGCGGTGGGCGGCCGCATCTTGCTGAGGTCATACGGTGCGCGGTTCGCTGCCGTATTGCTCACTTCCTTCGGATATGCGGGATCCGTAACGGCTTCCGGTACTGCCGGGTTTGAAGCTGCCGCGGGAAATGTCGGATTTTGAAAAGCGGTCGGGGCTCCCGGAGAGGAGAGGTTATTTCCGACCTGATAACCTGCGTTGTAATTGACATTGTAATTATTGCTGCCGTTCATTCCCGAGCCGGTATAGGTGTAGCGTTCGCTTTTTGCCTCGGCCTTCTTTTTGACAAATATTATCAGGAGCAGCACTATCCCTATTATAAACAGCATTATCAGCCCTATCATAAGGAACGGGCTGCCGCTCGCGGCATTCTTATGCACCACAAAGGGTACGAGCGCGTTCATATAGGAATTGAAGTAATATGTCGTGTCGTAGCCGTCGTAATAGGCATCTACGAACTTTTTGACATAGTCGCGGATATAGTTGTATTCATCGGAGGTCATCTCCCTGACCTCGGCGCGGTCAACGGTAACACGGGTCTCGGTGGAGCTGCGCTGCCCGATATACATATACACCGTTTCCTCGGCAAGAGTCCCGAGGAGCTCCGCTTCGACGCTGTTTCCCGTGGCGTAGCACAGCAGCTTGTCGGGCACGTCCGACTGCACCGAGCTGAAATACGGGATAATATAGTAATAAGTAAATGACTTGCTCCCGTTCCTGCCGCCGGAATATTCGTATCTTACCGCGCAGCCGAGGCTTTCGGTTATCGTGCTGTGCAGGATATCTCCGTTTTTGAAATCGGATATCCGCATTATCGAGAAATCACCGTGAGAGCTTCTCAGATCCTTTGATACCTCAAAAACGCCGAACCCGACAAAGCCGAGCGCTATCAGCGCAAGTATCACGAGGAACCGTATCCCGCCTTTGCCTGTAGATCTGCCTTTTGCCATAGGATAGTCCTTTCCCGTTTAAATTTTCTCCCCCGCCAACTACAGGATGTAGTTCAGAACGTTTCCAAAGCACCGCAAGGACGCGGCGCATAAAAGAAACCTTCAAAATGGCAGGGGAGAAAACTGCTTATTTACTTACTTCTGCGGAACCTCTATCTTGGTCATACCGCCCATATACGGTCTGAGCACCTCGGGTATGTTCACCGAGCCGTCGGCGTTCAGATTATTCTCGAGGAACGCTATCAGCATTCTCGGCGGAGCTACCACCGTATTGTTGAGCGTGTGTGCAAGGTACTTTTTGCCGTCCTTGCCGTTTACGCGTATTTTGAGACGTCTTGCCTGCGCGTCGCCGAGGTTCGAGCAGCTTCCCACCTCGAAATACTTCTTCTGACGCGGCGACCATGCTTCAACATCGAGGCTCTTGACCTTAAGGTCGGCGAGGTCTCCCGAGCAGCACTCGAGCGTTCTTACAGGTATATCCATAGAACGGAACAGATCTACCGTGTTCTTCCAGAGCTGGTCGAACCAGTACGGGCTGTCCTCGGGCTTGCAGATAACTATCATTTCCTGCTTCTCGAACTGGTGGATACGGTAAACTCCGCGCTCCTCAAGGCCGTGAGCGCCCTTTTCCTTGCGGAAGCAGGGGGAATAGCTGGTCAGGGTGTGGGGAAGTGTATCCTCCTGCACTATCGTGTCGATATACTTGCCTATCATCGAATGCTCGCTGGTGCCGATAAGGTAGAGGTCTTCGCCCTCGATCTTGTACATCATCGCGTCCATTTCCGCAAAGCTCATAACGCCGGTAACGACGTTGCTTCTTATCATAAACGGCGGTACGCAGTAGGTGAAGCCCCTGTTTATCATAAAGTCGCGCGCGTAGGATATCACCGCGGAGTGAAGTCTCGCTATGTCGCCCATAAGGTAGTAGAAGCCGTTGCCCGCTACACGTCTTGCGGCATCGAGGTCGATACCGTTCAGCTTCTCCATTATATCGGTGTGGTAGGGTATCTCGAAATCGGGAACGACCGGCTCGCCGAACTTCTCGATCTCGACGTTGCAGCTGTCGTCTTTTCCTATCGGAACACTCGGGTCGATGATGTTCGGAATGGTCATCATGATCTTGGTGATCTTCTCGGTGAGCTCGGTCTCCGCTGCTTCAAGCTGCTCGAGCTTTGCGGAGAACTCGTTGACCTGCTGCTTGGCAGCCTCGGCCTCGTCCTTCTTTCCCTGACCCATGAGCTTTCCTATCTCCTTGGAGATACGGTTGCGGTCGGCGCGCAGTCCGTCGGCCTCCTGCTGGGTCCTGCGGCTCTCGGCGTCGAGGGCAATTACCTCGTCAACGAGCGGGAGCTTCTGATCCTGAAACTTCTTTTTGATGTTTTCCTTTACAACGTCGGGGTTTTCTCTCAGAAATTTGATGTCTATCATTTTTTTGGTTCCTTTCAAATTTATTTACACAATAGGTTTCGTCCTGTTCAGGGACTTTTCATTTTCCGTATTACGGGTCTATGGTCAAGCGGAACGCTGCCGCGGTGTCCATAGGCGTTTCTTGTCAAGCCAGCCTTTTTCTCGCCAGTAGTCTCCGTCGGCGGGATTCCACGGTTTTTTCTGTATCGCTCTCATAAGCGAGAAGAACGCCTTTGTCTTTATGCCGGGCTTGACTTTGCCGACTCGGCGGGTAATTTTTGCAGCGAGGGCGGTCATTTTCCTGTCTATCGCCTGCCTGCGCTTCTCGTCAACGCCTTCCCACGAGGTCGCTCTTACCGCCATACCGAACTTGTAGGTTTTCGCCACGCCCCAGAAGAACGTGCTGTCCGCCATATCCTTGTTCGTGTTGCCCATTCCCGCACCGGCAGCCGTCGAGATACAGACAGCCTGCTTTCTGTACATTCGCTCGTCGGGACGGTGCGCCATCCAGCGGTAGGCGTAATGGTCGAGGAAGGATTTCATCGCGCCGGTCGCGTGATACACATAGACGGGACTTGCGAGTATTATCACATCCGCTTCGTCTATTGCCTCGGTGATCGGCTTCAAATGTTCATAATGCGGACATTTATGCTCATCTGCTGTGATACAGACCGTGCAGCCCCTGCACATATCGGAAAAATCGCGCGGCAGGAAAAATTCCTTTGTCTCGCCGTGAGGCTTCTCCGCAAGCATTCGGGCAATGCGGCAGGTCGTGCCCTCGTGGCTCTGACCGTGAATTATTACCACCCGCATAGGCTCACCTCTCGGACAGGAACTTTATCAGCTCTTTCAGCTCGTCCTCGCTGGCACAGTCTATACATAGCGTATATCTATCCTTCGATTTGTCTATTCGTACAGGCTTTCCGATGTGATCTGTCATACTGAGCTCCGCCTCGACCAGAAATGTATCGCGGGGAGGCTTCGGGCGGGCAGGCTTGTCGGTGGTGAGCTGCTTTGCGAGGCGTTCGAGCGCCCGGACGCTTATACCGTCCTTTATGGCCTTCTCCGCCAACGTCCGCTGTATCCCCTCGTCCTGTATGCCGAGAATGACCTTGCAGTGTCCGACGGAGAGCTCCCCGCCGCGCACGCTTGCCTGAATGTCGTCCGGAAGCGATATCAGACGCAGAGAGTTTGCGACCGAGGAGCGGGGCTTACCGACCTTCTTCGCGACCTCCTCCTGCGTCATATCGTAGCTGTCTATCAGCATTTTGTAGCCGAGGGCGACCTCCATGGGGTTCAGATCCTCACGCTGGAGGTTCTCGATAAGCGCTATCTGCGCGGTCTGTTCGTCGGTCAGCTCCATTATGCGCACGGGGACTTCCGTAAGACCCGCTATCTTCGCCGCGCGCCAGCGCCTTTCGCCCGCCACTATCTGATACCCGTCGCCGTAAGGCCGCACGGTAAGCGGCTGTATCACTCCATGCTCGACTATGTTTTCCGCAAGGGCGTTGAGCGCCTCTTCGTTGAAATTCTTTCGCGGCTGCTTTTTGTTCGGCTCTATCTCCGAGATCTTCAGCTTGAGCGGTACCGCGTTGTCGTCGCCGCCGTACAAGCCGTCATCGAACAGCCCGTCCAGATAATCATCGTTCAGTGCGGATCTTTTAGACATTTGCAATTTCCTCCTGTGCCGGGTTTTATCACAGCATTTCCTCTATCGCCTTGCACTTTCTGGCAATTTCACGCGCTAACTTGCCATACGCTTCGGCACCCTTTGAGGTCGGGTCGTAGTACATTATCGGTTCGCCGTGTGAGGGAGCCTCGGTGAGCTTGACGTTGCGCGGTATCTCGGTGTGAAAGAATATATCCTCCGCAAACTTCGACTTTATCGCGCGCATTACCTCGCGATTAACTTTCAGCTTGCTGTCAACCATTGTGAATGCTATGCCCATTATCTGCAGATTGCGGTTGCTCGATTTCTTCACGCGCTTAACCGTCGCGATGAGTTCCGCGACACCTTCCAGACTGTACGGCTCGCACTGCATCGGGATTATCAGCCGGTCGCAGGCATTCAGGCCGTTAAGGGCAAGCACTCCGAGAGAGGGCAGACAGTCGATGATGATGATGTCGTAATCGTCGCGTATCTGCAAAAGCGCCTTTTTAAGC